>DPWT01000220.1 GCA_003527555.1 Verrucomicrobiales bacterium
TAAATTTTTCAATAAGCTAGGTATCCCTGCATGTGAACCCATTGCACAGGGTGAGGTGAGGACAGCATGGGGTCTTCTAACAAACTGCATCCTTGTGACCAGGGAAGTGACGGGCAGTGAGCAACTTGATGTGTTTATGGATAAGCTCGATGCAAGTAATGAGAGCCAATCTGTGAAAGATGACTTGCGCCGGCAGATTATTGAGTCAATTGCCAAAAACCTTAAAAAAATCCACGATCGCCATTTCTATCATACAGATTTAAAATGGCGAAATGTGCTAGTTCGCCGAGTGGGTGAGCAAAACGAAAAAGTCGAAGTATATTGGATTGATTGCCCGAACGGATATTTTGACCGGACTCGGTTTTTGCGTCGCAAGCATGGAGTGATTAAAGATATTGCGACCTTGGATCATGTCGCCTACAAGCGATGTTCAAGCCAAGAACGGCTCCATTTTCTATCGGTATATACTGGCTTGCCCCTTGATGACCCTGACTTGAAAATATTTGCAGACGAAGTGCTAGCTTACCGTGAACGCAAAGGTAAGCGTAGGCCGGGATATTAAAGCTGGCGGAAAAACTTGCAGAGTGTCTGGGCTTCTCTTTCGAGAGTGTAATGTTGTTCTACATGTTTTCTCCCCTGTAATCCCATCGTTGCTAATGCTTCGTGTGAAGCCAGCATGAGGTTCAGTTTGGTCTGCGTGGCTTCGATGTCGTCGCATGGCACTATGAAACCATCTTTTCCTTCCCTGACGATGTCTTTCCAGGCACCTGCCTCGGACGCCAGCACAGCGGTTCCACTCGCCATCGCCTCAAGCACCGTAAGCCCAAAGCCCTCGTTTCGACTGAGTGCAGTGACGAGATGCATTGCGCGAAATAAGCGGGGAAGGGCATCAAAGGGCTGTTTGCCCAAAAAAACAAATCGTGCGGTCATTCCCTCAGCATCAATGAGTTCCTTCAGTTTGTCTTCGAATTTTTTCTGATCAGGTGTGGTTTCTCCACAAATAATTACCGTGAAATCAGGGTTCTTTTTTAACGCTGGAATAGCAGCGCGTATGAGAATATCGACCCCTTTCTGGTGTCGGACACGGCCAAAGATACCAATGCCAAATTTTCCCGGAAAACCAAGTTCTTGCCATAGTGCTTGCTTGTCTTCTGCTGGCTGGTAGCGGTCGAGATCAACTCCGTGAGGAATGATGACATCCGCCCCAGCCTGGATGTAGGATGCTGCGGCCGCACCAGTGCTGATGACAGCGTCTGATTGTCGGATTAGCCAGCGTGTGATCCAGCTATGATCACGCTGTGCAGTGGATGTGAAAGCGATTTTGATTTTGACCCCAAAGATTTTTTTGAGCGCGAGAGCTTGCAGGACTTCATTGTTTCTACGTGCGTGAAATACGCGCGTTTTGCCGTTGGGATGAGCTTTGCGAAGATGTTTAACCACCTCCATGAACGTTACCTTTTGAACGTCCTCGGGTAAATGGTGTTTACCCATGACCACGACGTTGATCATGTCCTTTTGGTGACGCAGCACTTGCAGCATCGTAGAAGTCACCCCAGAGAAGCGAGGGTTTGAGTTTCCGAGAATGAGCTCGGTGCTTGAGATGTTATATGATTTCACTGGCTTCAATAATCAGAGGATTTGTTGCAGTGTTGCCACGAGTTTTTGATTGAAACTGGAGTCATTTTGGTTGAACCAATTACGGGCTATTGTGCCATATTCTTCTTTCTGTGAGGGGGGCATTTGGAGAAGGCGGATGATGTTTTTCTCAAGTTTATCGGGGTCGATGAAAAAATTGGTGCCCATGTGGCGTGGTTCACGTTTTTTGTAGGGAACGGGAATGCCTGCCGCCGGGCTGATAAGTTCATTCATGGGTGGGGCATCGGTAGTTACTACGACAGCCCTACAACTCATCGCTTCGACGATATAGTGCCCCCAGCCTTCGGATAGCGAGGTGCAGAGGTGAATGCCATGAGTATTCAACTGATGTTTCATTTCCTCATGAGGAATATAATCTGATATGAGACGTATATTATCGGGCACGAATGCTGGAGCGTTTTCTTTGCATTGAATGATCGTTAGTAGTGGCCACTCTGGGTGTTTTTCCCAGAGCTTGAGAATCGTCTCGGTGCCCTTGAGTGTGCTTCTCCCCGCGAGGTGAAAGAACGACTGATAGTCTTTTTGTACAGATTCGTCGAGCATGTCTTCCGAGGTGAACCCGATGTATTTTGTGTCACCGTATTTGGAGAAAATCTCCTCTGCGTGACGGCTTTTACATAGGATGTTATCAATCTTTTTTAGCCGATCGATGTGCCGTTCGGGAAATCGCTCTTGGTTCGGGATGATGAAATTCTTTTTTGCCGAGCCTAGCCAGCGGGGGAAAATACGTTCGAGAAAAATGTTAGCGTCGAATGTGGGCTTGCTTGGAAACCATGCTCGAAGTGGTGAGATGCTACGGCAGTGGGAGACCGTCACGTCATACCCTGCATTTGTCAGGCATCGGTGCACAAGGTCCACGTCACGGTCCAAGCCTACGCCGTTTGTTCGTGCGATGATGTTGATGTGCGCCATGATGTTAGGATCTTTTTTTGATGCGCTCTTTAACCATATGTTTAAATTTGTCCTTCTCGATTTGTTTCCTCTGTTTACGAAGAATTTTGAAGTATCGTTTACGCAAATTTGGCAACCCCGATTTTTTGATGTTTTTGACATCTTGCTGATAACGTAGCGGCGTGGCAATGTTGGCAGCGCGCCGGATCAGGGGAACCGGTTTGTTGAGAAATTTGACATCTGTGAAATCGATGAGCCCGTATTGCTGGTTGGGCATTTGAATAATGTTACCGAAGTGAATGGCACGAAATACAATGCCTTTTTCGTGAAGGTTATAAAT
>DPWT01000251.1 GCA_003527555.1 Verrucomicrobiales bacterium
TCTGCACGCCTGATGGTCGGCCGACTCTTATTCATATCTCACTCAATGAATTGGACCGCAAGTTTGGGAAATAAATCTAGATGATATCAGCGACCCTGACTCTGCCAAACCTATGGTACAGATCATATTAGCTTTGTGTTTATTGTTCAGTATGCCGTTAAATAAACTAGGCATTATATCTCATTTCTACTTGTAAAATGGTTCTTTTCGCGCATTGTATGCCCTCGAGAGCAGTAAGTTTATAAAGTAACTAATGATTAAAAATGGTTAATTTTCCAGAGCACGCGCCATTTGATGATGCGCAAAAACAGAAGATTGAGGATCTTGCCTCAACCTTGACGCCTGAGCAAACCACTTGGTTGAGTGGTTACTTTGCGGGCACTTCCATGACAGTGGCAACAGCCCCAGTTTCACAACGATCCATTAACGTGCTCTACGGTACTGAGTCAGGAAATTGCGAGGAGCTTGCTGTGGATCTCATGAAAACTGCAAAAAAGAGTGGTTTTAAAGCACAGATAACTAATATGGCAGAGACCAATGTTGCTGCATTGAAAGAGGCAGAAACTTTACTCGTGGTAGTTAGCACATGGGGTGAAGGTGAACCTCCAGAAACTGCTGAGACATTTTACAATGAACTTATGTCCACAGATTTATCACTTGCTGGGCTTGAGTTTGCCGTTTGTGCACTTGGGGATACGAGTTATGAGCAGTTCTGCCAGACAGGGAAAGACGTTGATGCACGGCTGGAAAAACTTGGAGCCAAGCGTATAACTGAACGAGTCGACTGCGACGTTGATTACGATGAATCGTATGCTGGCTGGAATAAAAATGTTTGGAGTATTCTTGGCAGTGCTGAGGTTGGCAAGGTTGCCGATGTGATCGTGCCCGAGCAAATTTATGATCGTAAGAACCCTTTTCCTGCTGAAGTGATCTCCAATCAGTTGCTGAGCGGGGATCATTCTAACAAGGAGACGATTCACGTTGAGTTATCGCTTGATGGATCAGGCTTCGAGTATCTACCGGGTGATGTACTGGCTGTTTTACCTAACAATGCCAAGGATGTTGTCGACTCTGTGTTGGCCGCGACAGGGCTTGCAGCAAACACTCGTATTGAAGTGAAAAATGTTGGGAAAACATCGCTTGGTGATGCCTTGACTTCGCTGGTGGATATCACAGCGTTATCGAGAAAGATCGTTAACTTGTGGCAGGAAATATGCGGATCGGAAGAGTTGGCGGCATTGCTCAAAGATACTGCTAAGAGTGAGTTTAAGGAATGGTCAGAAGGTCGACAAATCATCGACTTACTGGAAAACTATCCAGCTGAGAGCATCACAGCACAGCAGTTTATCGATATTCTCCGCAAGCTGCCACCACGATTGTATTCTATTGCGTCTAGCCCAAAAGCGCACCCAGGTGAGGTTCATCTGACGGTGGCTGCGGTTCGCTACGACATACACGGGCGGTCACGCAAAGGGGTAGCCTCGACATATCTCGCAGATGATGCATTGAAGGGGTCAAAGGTTTTAGTTTATGTGCACCCTAATAAGAATTTCCGCTTACCTGAGAACGATAATACATCTGTCATCATGGTTGGCCCGGGAACCGGTATTGCTCCTTTTCGTGCATTCATTGAAGATCGTGCGGAAACTGAATGTGCTGGGGAAATCTGGTTGTTTTTCGGCGATCAAAACTACAACGAAGACTTCCTTTATCAGACCGAATTACAAGATTATCTGAAAGAGGGTTATCTTTCTCGACTTGATGTTGCATTTTCAAGAGACCAGCCAGAGAAGATCTACGTTCAACACAAGATGCTTGAGAACGCCTCCGAGATTTGGCGATGGCTTGAAACGGGAGCGCACTTTTACGTATGTGGTGATGCTTCACGCATGGCCAAGGATGTGCACGATACCTTGTTGAGGATTATTGAAACCCAAGGCGATATGAATGCTGACGATGCTGCTGCCTACCTCACGGCACTCAAAAAAGATAAGCGTTATCAACGTGATGTTTATTAATAGAAAACCTCTTTAAGAATATGATCAAAGACGAAAAACTCTCACCAAACGAGTCGCTTAAGGAAAACAGCGACTATCTACGCGGCACTCTCGCTGAGGAAATTGCTGACACAAACACGGGGTCTATTTGTGCTGATAGTCAACAGCTCAGTAAGTTTCATGGTATGTATTTGCAGGACGACCGTGATGTCCGTGCAGGTCGCCGTAAGAAAAAGTTGGAAAAATCATATTCTTTTCTGATCCGTGTGCGCTTGCCTGGTGGTGTTTCAACGCCCGAGCAATGGCTCGCGATGGATTCCATAGCTGATCAGTATGCTAACGGGACGCTGAAGATCACTACACGCCAGACTTGGCAGCTGCATGGTGTTATTAAAAATAATCTGAAGAAGACTATTCAGGGTATGAATACCGCCGCTCTTGACTGCATCGCGGCCTGTGGCGATGTTAATCGCAATGTCATCTGTAATGCCAATCCGCATCAAAGTGAGCTACATGCTGAAGTAGTAAATTTCTCACACAAAATTAGTGACCACCTGATGCCTCGTTCTCGAGCATACCATGAGATTTTTCTTGATGAGGAGAAGGTTGTTTCTAGTGAAGAAGTAATCGAGCCACTATACGGCAAGACATATCTGCCGCGCAAGTTCAAGATAACTGTCGCTATCCCTCCGTCCAATGATGTTGATCTCTATGCGCATTGCCTTTCTTTTATTGCCATTATCGAAAACAAAAAAATTGTTGGTTACAACGTCGCGGTAGGTGGAGGGATGGGCATGACTCACGGACAGAATGAAACCTTCCCTCGTCTAGCAGATGTTATCGGTTTTATTTCACCTGATAAGGCGATCGATGTTGCTGAGAAAGTGATGCTTGTTCAGCGTGATTATGGTGAGCGTGGCGACCGTAAGCTTGCTCGTTTGAAATATACCGTTGAACGCATGACGGCTAACGGCTTTTTGTCTAAGCTTGAGGAGTATCTTGGATACAAACTAGAGCCTGTGCGTAAATTTAAGTTTGATAGCAATGGTGATCGCTTTGGCTGGACAACCGATGATAGTGGAATGCATCATCTGAATTTGTTTATTCCAGGTGGTAGGGTAATCGACAGCTCCGCTTATCCAATGAAGACAGGGCTTCGCGAAATCGCTAAAATTCACGATGGCGAGTTCCGAATGACGGCCAATCAAAATCTTGTTATTTCTAATATTTCTGATGCGAAAAAACCTGAAATTGAACATTTGTTAGGTGAGTATGGCATTTTAAAAAGTCACGAGCGTAGTGCGATGAGGCTCAATTCTATTGCATGTGTTGCATTGCCCACATGTGGCCTGGCCCTTGCTGAGGCTGAGCGCTACCTGCCAGACTTAATCACTGAGCTTGAGGAAGTGTTAGAAGAAGCTGGGCTACGGCACGACGCCATTACAATTAGGATGACTGGGTGCCCAAACGGATGTGGAAGACCTTACTTAGGTGAGATTGGGTTTGTCGGTAAAGGGCCTGGAAAATATAACGTCTATCTCGGTGCGGGTTTTCATGGTGAGAGGCTCAACAAGCTTTACAAGGAAGCTGTGCCTGGAGCGGATATTAAGGAGCTGCTCGCACCTATTATTAAAGATTATGCCAAAGCTCGTAACGACGGAGAGCATTTTGGCGATTTTGTTATTCGTGCCGGTTACGTCAAGGCAACAACTGCCGGGAATAATTTCCATGCCAATATCAGTTAGCTATGAAGGCGCAAGTAGACGATCATGTTCAAAATGTAGGTGTTGAGGTGATCAACACTGCCTTCGCAGGTATGAATGCGGCTGAGCGTGTGGCTTGGTTACACGACCAATTCGGATCTCGACTCGTGCTGAGTTCGAGTTTTGGACTACAGGCGGCGGTGATGCTTCATTTGGTGAGCAAGAATGCACCTGAAATTCCAGTTGTTTGGCTTGAT
>DPWT01000257.1:0-3883 GCA_003527555.1 Verrucomicrobiales bacterium
GATGGGAATCTCTGGCATGGCGAGCTTTCTTGATCTCGCCGGCACGGCTGTAATTGTGTCTTTTTTATTTTTGTTAGGACCACAGGGGTTATTTGTTGAGTTCCGAGGCGGGGCCGTTCTCGTGCTGCCGTTTATGATGCTGTGGACTGGTAAGTGGCATCGCAGGTCAGGCTGCC
Organism: Verrucomicrobiales bacterium; assembly: GCA_003527555.1. Classification (GTDB taxonomy): domain Bacteria; phylum Verrucomicrobiota; class Verrucomicrobiia; order Verrucomicrobiales; family Akkermansiaceae; genus Oceaniferula. The sequence continues at coordinate 177 of DPWT01000257.1, forward strand.
TAACAGGTGCGCAATGGAACATTTACCGTTTCGGTGATTGTTGGGGCGGTCGCGCCTCCCAATTCATGGGTGTAGTAGCAACCGTGCTCACCACAATCGGTATGCTTGCCTACCTAATTATTGGCGCGGGAATCTTTCTTTCAACCTTTCTCCCTTTTTCACCGGAAACCTGTTCACTCACACTGCTTGTAATGGCAACGCTTTACACTATGATGTCAGGTTTCTACGGGGTCATCTTTACTGATCTCTTCCAAGTCTGCATCATTCTCGCTGCAGTTATATACATCTCGGTAAAAGCCTTCTCTGGTATTGGCGATGCGGGTGAAATCGCAGAAATCGCCTCAACGGTCACTGGTAACCCCGACTGGATAAGCAGCATTCCAAAGTGGAATGCCCACATGCCCGAGGGATACGAGGTCTACAAACACCTGATTATTTTTGCCTCGTTTTATCTCGTGCGCACAATCGTCGCCGGTCTGGGTACAGGAGCAGACCCACGTTATTTTGGAGCCAAAAATGATAACGAGTGCGCTAAACTCTCGGTGCTGTGGACGGTGCTGATGACCGTACGCTGGCCTATGATGATTGGCATTGCAGTGATGGGCCTCTATCTCGTCAACGATCTCATGCCTGACCAGACGAAACTCAAGCAAGCCGCCACTCTGATCCACGAAGCTAACCCCGATACTGAGAAGCCACAGTGGGGTGCTCTTATTTCCTCAATCTCTAATTCACCAGATGAACAAGACCCCGCGCTGGTGGCTTCCTTGCAATCTTTGTTAGGTAAGGAAAAATGGACTGAAAAAATGAACCTACTCAGCTATGAGGGCACAGTAAACCCAGAGAAAATTCTTTCTGCAGTGCTGATGATTTCAGTCGGCGAGGGTATGCGTGGAGTTCTCGTCATCGCATTAGTCGCCGCCGCCCTCTCGACGTTTGGTAGTTGGGTGAACCTAGCGACCGGACAGTTTGTAAACGACTTTTACAAGAAATGGATGCGACCAAAAGCAAGCACACGCGAGTTGATTTTTGCCAGTTGGGCCACTGTAGTCGGCATTGTAACCTGCAGTTTTCTCTTCTCGTTGACGCTCGACAGCATCAACGACATCTGGGGTTGGATGATGATGGGATTTGGTGCAGGATTTTTAGTCCCAGCATTCCTGCGTCTCTACTGGTGGCGTTTCAACGGCGCTGGCAGTGCGATCGGCACACTTATCGGAATCGCGGCAGCAATCGTCCAGCGCTTGGTGTGGCCTGACCTAAACGAAGTGTGGCAGTTCGTGTTTGTGCTAACGGTTGGTTTTGTGAGTTCCGTTGGAGTAGCGCTGCTGACCGCCCCCACAGATCCAAAGGTACTACGCAAGATGTATCTTGAAACAAGACCTTTCGGCATTTGGGGTCATCTCAAGGAAACCCTCACTCCTGAAGAGCGTGCTAAGACAAGCCGAGAGCATCGCCAAGATCTATCAGCGTTGCCATTCGCCATGATCTGGCAAACCTGTCTGTTCCTCGCTCCCATGCTTTTCATCATTCATAACTGGCAAGGCTTTGCCGGCACCTGCGCGATCGGTATGGGAGCATTCGTCGGGATCTGGTTCATCTGGTTTCGCCACCAACCGAAGGGAAACTTTTATGACTAATTATCAACGAAACAAAAAATATCTAAATTCGCTTTGGTTAGGACTTTCGTTGATAGCTGTTAGCATCTCAGGCTGCAAGGAATCTGGGCAAACGTCTGCCGCCAAACCAGAGACGCTTCGAGTGGATGCCTCGACGCTCACCGGCAAGGTAATGTGTGGCTATCAGGGGTGGTTTGGCACTCCCAGCGATGGTGAGGCTCGTGGCTGGAGGCACTATCGCAATCAAACGACCGAACAGTTCAAACCAGGCGAAGCTGGTATAGAATTCTGGCCAGACATGCGTGAGCTCGGCGAGCACGAGCGCTTTGATACTTCGTTTCGTCACCCCGACGGGCGGGTTGCGCAAGTCTTCAGTTCCGCAAAGCGCGATACGGTCTTGCGCCATTTTAAATGGATGCAGGAGTATGGCATTGATGGTGTGTTCGTGCAGCGGTTCGCCACCGAGGTAACTGAGCCAAAAGCCCGGCAGAAAACGCCAGTGGTTCACACGGTAAACCGTATTCTCAACAACTGCCGTGCTGGTGCGAGACAGCATGGCAGGACTTACGCCGTCATGTATGACCTAACAAGCATGAAGGCTGAACGCATTTCCTTGGTCAAAGACGACTGGCGCTCACTCGTTAGAGAATTGGGTATCCTGAAAGACAAATCCTATCAGCACCACCTCGGGCGTCCGGTGGTTTCAGTTTGGGGTGTGGGTTTTGGTAAGGGGCGCGACTATGGCGTAAAGGAGGTCGCTGATTTGATTGATTTTTTTAAAAACGACTCCGAATGTGGCGGCCTCACGGTGATGTTAGGTATGCCAACTCACTGGCGAGATGGCATTAAAGACGCAGGTCCTTTTGCTGACTGGGAGACCGTTTATCGTGCGGCTGACATCATCTCCCCGTGGATGGTTGGTCGATATAGAAATGCTAAACAGGCACGAAATTACGTGGCTACAAAAGCCAAGGCGGACCGCAATTGGTGTCAGACCCACGGTAAGGAATTCATGCCTGTCGTGTTTCCTGGCTTCGGCTGGTCCAACCTCAAGAAGGACACGGACGAGCATCCCGATGCCTACATTGATCGTGATGGAGGGCGCTTCTTGTGGGCTCAGTACGACGCCCATATCCGCGAGGGCGGTGCGACCATGATCTACCAGGCAATGTTTGATGAACTCGACGAGGGAACTCATATTTTCAAATCCACCAACTACCCTCCGGTGGGCAAAAGTAGTTTCCGTACTTATGGCGACTTACCGAGCGACCACTACCTTTGGTTGGTCGGCGAGGCAACTAAACGCTTGCGAGGCGAACTTCCAAGCAGGCCGGAAATGCCCGCCCGCCATCCATCTAATAAAAAATAAAAATTGCCATGCATGTCTCTATACGCGCTTTAGTTGCCGTTTTTGGGCTTTTCTCTGCCACCGTATCTGCCGCTGAAAAACAACCTAATATCGTTTTTTTCGTACTCGATGACCTCTGCGATTGGGTCGGACCGCTCGGCTACAAGCAGGCAAAAACACCAAATATGGACCGACTTGCCTCATCGGGTGTGACCTTCACTAACGCCCACACAGCAGGGATTTTTTGTGCCCCATCTCGGAGCGCACTCTTTACTGGCCGGCACGCTTCCACGACGGGCTGCTACACCACACAAGTATACCATCGTGATCATCCCAGCCTGCAACCATTGCAAGCTGTGCTGCGGGATGGAGGCTACACGACACACGGTGGCGGAAAACTGTTTCACCATCCGGCTGGATACGCCGATCTACGTGGCTGGGACAATTTCTTTGTTCGTGATAAGCAACAGAGAAAACGCGGTTGGGCTCTCGAAAGTTGGTCTTTCGATATGGACTTTCTTCCCAAACCTTTTCCCTATAGCCCATTCAGCCAAGACCGTGAGCTGAACTTGGGGTTGTTTCTTGAATGGGGACCGATCCAGAATGAGAACGAGGGTAAGATGGCAGACACCATCCGCACCGATTGGGCCTGTGAATTACTGCGACAAAAACATGATAAACCTCTCTTTCTCGCGGTTGGCTTGTACACACCACACTTTCCTAACTATGCGCCTCAGAAA
>DPWT01000257.1:4182-4877 GCA_003527555.1 Verrucomicrobiales bacterium
ACCTCGCCTGTGTTTCCTACGCCGATGCGATGCTTGGGCGTGTACTTAATGCCATAGCCGAAGGACCTAACGCTGACAATACCGTGGTCATCCTGCTGAGTGACCACGGCTACCATCATGGGGAAAAGTTCGATTGGGGGAAACACACTCTCTGGGAGCGCACCTCAAATGTTCCTCTAATCATCGCAGGACCAGATATCGCAAAAAACACAAAAAATGATACAACTGTTAGCCTGATCGATCTGTTTCCTAGCGTCACAGGGATGGCTCAGGTCGAGGACCAACAGAACCGAGATGGAGTGTCGTTGGTGCAGGCCTTGAAGGATCCCGCTGGGGCGCGTGACCGTAATGTGTTGTTACTAGGGATGAAACCAAATGAATACGCACTCATGAACTGGGACTGGCGGTATATTCACTATGCCGATGGGGGCGAGGAACTCTATCAGGTGCAGCAGGATCCAAACGAATGGCACAACCTCGCAGGAACAGCAAAACACGCAAAGGTAATAAAAGAAATGAGGCAAAGCGCACCCAAAAAATTCGCTTCCCCGGGACCAGCAAAAAACGAGTTGAAACTTGTGACTGAGAGTGAAAATTTTCGATGGGAGAAACACATCACGAAACCCCTCAAAAAACCTAACAGAGTAAATCAAGGGACACCAAAATCTGGGGGTAGAAAAAAGAAAAATATTCTT
>DPWT01000212.1 GCA_003527555.1 Verrucomicrobiales bacterium
GCTCTATTTAGCGTCTGCGCTGCCCAGTGAAGTTAACCAATCATTGTCATGTTAATAAGAAAAGCCATGGCATGCCGGTTGCTATTTTTGCTGAGCCTTTGTCGCAGCACAACATTCGGTTGTAAGCAGACAAATATTGATTAGCAGTCCGTTTACACAACTAGGGAACATAAGCTCCACGCCATGCAACAATCATGGTTCAAAGAAACACCACCCTAAACATCCACCATTTCCTTCAATGATGTAGAAAGCAAATGACAGGTTATGTTTTTCTCTGGTAGACTATAAATGCTTGAGAGTGCCTGCCGATAGAGAGCGATCTGGTCAGAGTATTTCTCACGTAGCGACTCGGCAGTTATCTTGGTGTCTGTTTTGAAATCGATGATAGCAATCGACTTTGGTTTACTATTTTCTAATAAAATAACAGCACGGTCGATGATACCACTGACCCATTGTTCATTAATTCGGGTCTCGATCGGCTGTTCACGCAGTAATTTAAACTCACCCAATGGTCGTTGAAAATATGGACGAATGGTAGGAGCCTCCAAGCAGTCAGCGACAGTGCGGGCGGACAGCTCATCACCGAGATCCGGCAATTCATCGAGCCATGTCACACCTTCAAACAACTGATGCACCACATTTCCAAAACGCATTCCCTTACCCTTAGTAAGTATGGTTCCTGCTTCATACCCCTTGGCACCGCTGGCAACTTTTCTACTGATGCGTAAAACCCCAGGCTGCAATGTCTTCTTATCTAACGTCTTATGACTCACAGCCTTTTCCTTCTCCACATCCAACCACGCACCGGATTCATATAGAACCTTGTAGGAATCTCCACCCAATAACAAATCAGTTTCGGGAGAGGCAGATGTCGCCTCGCGTATCCAGTCGGCATATTTCGGCGACGGCTTCCAATTTTCCTTAACGGGGTCGAGAATACAGTAGCTGGCATGCACCGCCCGGGTGAGCGCCACGTAGAGATTACAAAATCGCTCATAGCATTGCTCAGCCTCCCACGCCTGCATCATTTGTGATAGTTTTGGTTCAGCATCGCAGATTGCTTTATTAGGCTTCTTGATAATATATTCGGTGGAGCCTTGATTATCCTTGCGCTCAAGCACTCCAAGCTGCCCCGCATCGGTGAACGCCTTCGCCTGATTCAGCTCAGGGAGAATCACCACATCAAAACCAAGCCCCTTGCACTTGTGAATGGTCATCACCTGAATCATACCGTCGCGTGTGCTTTCGCGCAGGCTGCGGGATTCAAGCATCTTTACCCAGTCAGCAATACTTCCCCCTCTGGTTGAAAAATCGTGGGCTGCTGTGAGTATCTCATCGAGTCGAGATGCACCGTAGGGAGAAATATCACAGCTATTGAAGAGGCCAGCGACAAGCGATTGAACCAGCGACTCAACACCGCGGCGTGCCACTTCGTTCGTGAGCCATCGCCACTGATCATTACTATCTTCGGTACCAGTAATTTGTTGAACTACCAATTTGAGTGGTGAGAGTTCGACATGGATTTCCCCAAACTCATGAGCCGGATTTTGTAGCCAGCGGAATAGGTCTAAGATCACCGCTCCCTCGGGCCCGTCGACTAAAGTTGTTTCTGACTCCGAGGCCACATGAATGCCTGAGAGCTTTCTCCTTAAGTAATCGACTACAGCAGTGACTTGTGCATTTTTTGTCACTAGCACAGCGCAAGTCAACCCTCTCGCTATAGGGTCAACTTTTTCTATGACCTGCCACATCGCAGCATGGCGAGCTTCTGTTTTTTCATCAGAATTTGCATCAACAGCAACGGTGGTCTCGATGACCATAGCATGCCCCATAAGCTTCTTGGCGGGAATGTGCGTTTGATAGCACCACCGGTCAATGGACGCAGCGGGGAAAATTTCACTCCATCCTGAACCTGACAAATCACAGACGTCATTAACCAGATCCAGCACGTGACTGGACGAACGGTAAGACGCATCCATCCCCCACTCAGCGAGTTGCTTGCCATAGTGGTCACGCAAATCGTCAAACAGCTTTGGCTCACCGCCGCGCCAACCATAGATGCTCTGCTTGCTGTCACCGACAACAAATAGCGACCTATCACCCTCTGTGTCCTGCATGACCTCATCGATAAGATAACGAATCGCCTGCCATTGCGGCTGGCTAGTATCTTGAAACTCATCTAACAACCAATGATCATAGCGAGCATCAAGTCTAAAATCAATTAGCTGACGTGAACCCTCTTCCCACAACCGCATCGCCCCTTTACCCGCAAGCAGCAGAGTCAGATCAGAAAAACACAGCCTCCCTCTGCTACGAACATGCTCGTGGTATCGATTTTCATAAGCAGATATTACAGCAAAAAGCCCTTGCGTACGCCTCATGCAGATTTCGATCTCTGTGCGTATGTACGATCCTAACAAATCCGTTATCACCTGTCCCATCTCCTCCGAGATCTCATATTTTTGCTTCTCTTCAATCAGACCTCCACGCTTGTAATGATCCCAAAGCGGAATCGCTCGACCAAGCTGGGCATTTGTTTTCAATGGAACTCCTGGAGTGTAATCCTCAAGTAGGCTGCAAGCCGTGATCCATCCCTTCATATATGTCTTGTGCGGTGAATATGGCTCACCGAGCATCGAACGTAGAACTTGGGCTGTTTTTTTAATATCACATTTCGGAAGAGGACATCCGTCTGGCCAGAGACGATTCTCCCCACCCCATGTCGTGATTTCGGGCGCTATTAACCATCGGTTTTGATGATTTTTGACAAACTCCTCCAGAGTCTTGCACAAGCGATTTTCTTCCTCACCCCACGTTGCTTGCTTAAACGCATCTAAGAATGCTAACCGCTCATTTTTACGTGTGTGCTCATTAGAAAATATCGTCGCCATCACGCTAAGACGCTCACTGGAAATCGCATCGTCTTCCATTAAATCAAATCCACTTAATCCAAGCTCAAGGGCAAAGTTCCGCACAATACGTACGAAATAGCTATCGAGTGTAGACAGCGCAAGCTGATCTAGCGATACAACAAGCTTCTGCAGAAGTGTCTGAAAAAATGCCTGATCCATCTCCGGGGCGTTGGCAAGATCACCTTTCACCATGGCAGGAATTTCATCATTACCATGGATAACCACACTAATTTCACCTGCCAATTTTCTGGCTCCACGAGCCGACTCTGCACCCTCAGCCAGCCGAGTCATAATTCGACCAGTAAACTCCCCAGCTGCCTTACGGGTGAATGTCAAAGCAATGATCTTTTCAGGTGCCACACCCAACGCCATCAGTGCAAGGAAGCGGTTAGACAATTGCCAAGTTTTACCGCTACCTGCGGAGGCGCGGATCATCATACTTTGCAAGCTGGCTGACATGAGATCACCAGTGAAACGCTTCACAGGCAATCACGCAAGTTTACAGTTGGGTGAGTTTTGGTTTTAGGGTAAAAATATGCAATGATTGCCGCAATTGATCTCTATGGCCCTGCCCACATTGGTATCCTTGTAGTGCTAATTGTGATCACCTTACTCGTCATTCGTAATTGCCGTTTAGGTGAACACCTACCTCAATCTCGGGCATCACTCGGGCTGTTAACGTTTTGCTGCTTTGCAGCCTACCCCATCAACCAAATGGCTTTATTGAGCTGCGGCACCCAAATCACGCTCGATGCCATTATTCCATTACACCTATGCGACTTAGCAGCATTTATTTGTGGCTTCGCGCTCATTACACGTAAGCCGCTACTCTGCGAACTTGCCTATTTCTGGGGGCTCGCAGGGACTCTTCAGGGGCTGTTGACACCTGACCTAGCTTACGGATTCCCCCACCCCATATTTTTTACCTTTTTCCTACAACATGGTGTGGTTGTTATCACTGCAATCATTCTGCCTATGGGCCTCGGGTGGCGACCAACGACGGGGGCCGTACGAAGGACATTTATTTTATTATTAAGCTATGCTGCAGTGGCGATGACCGCGAACTACATCCTTGATACGAATTACGGTTTTCTAAAATCAAAGCCCAGTGAAGCAAGCTTACTTGACCTGATGCCCTCATGGCCATGGTACATTCCACTACTCATTGGCTTAGCGATGTTAATTTTCGTCTTACTTTCGCTCCCTTTTCGCAATGACAGTCAAAATTAGCACGTGCTTTTTCACCGGTTTAGCCTAGCTTATACATATTAAACATGAGTGACAATCCTTCTAAGCAAGCACCCAAAAAACGTAAACGTGTCAACGTCCGCCGCCCAGATGTAATGGCTCTAGTACAGGCAGAGGTTGAACAGCACTACCGTTCAAACATCGTCGAAAAAATCCGATCGCATGGCGGCCAAATAACTATGGGTAACACCACGATCCGATTAGCAAAGCAATTCGGTTTCTGCTACGGCGTGGAACGTGCTATCGACCTCGCTTATGCCACACGTAAAGTATTCTCAGATCAGCGTATATTTTTGATTGGTGAAATCATTCACAACCCAGAGGTCAATACGCAATTGCGCGACATGGGTATCGTTTCCCTACCGTGGCGAAAAATGTCTGAGGAATACGACGACATTAACGATCAAGACGTCGTGATCGTACCTGCATTCGGTGCGCCGATGAGCTTTATGGACAGGTTAGGCGAAATTGGATGTCACGTCATTGACACAACATGTGGTGACGTCATGAAGGTTTGGCGTCGAGTGCGCGACTACGCCAAAAAAGAAGTCACCTCAATCATTCACGGTAAGGCTGACCATGAGGAAACTAGAGCCACGGCATCCCGCGCCCTAGGGGCTGAAAAGAACGGACATTACCTAATCATTCTCTCATTAAAAGATGCCGATTACGTGAGCGATTACATCCGAGGTAAAGGCGATCGAGAAGATTTTTTGAGAAAATTCGCCGGTGCCTATTCAGATGGATTTGATCCGGATCTACACTTAATTTTTGTTGGAGTGGCCAACCAAACAACCATGCTGCAAAGTGAGACAGAGGAATTACAAGTGCGTGTTCGAAAAGCAGTTGTTGATCGAGACGGCTCTGAGGAAAAATACCACGTATTCGACACCATCTGTGGGGCCACTCAGGAACGTCAAAACGCCCTGTTCCAAATGCTCAACACCAAAGACCAAAGCCCGATGGATTTGCTGCTTGTTGTCGGCGGCTACAACAGCTCTAACACCACACACCTCGCGGAGATCGGCGAAGAGAACCTACCCACGTTTTTCATCCGTAACGCCAAATGCCTTGAGTCTTTGGAAAGCATTATACACTATGACTTAGAGCATAAGGCAGAGATCAAAAGCGATTACCCAGGCCTCATGCTTAAGGACCAACCTATCGTCATAGGAGTTACAGCAGGTGCATCATGTCCCAACAATTTAATAGAATCCACTATTATACGTTCCATGGAATTACGCGGCATAACTAGTGATGATCTAACTGCCTTCAGGTAAATAGCTATTGATCATTCTCTGAGCTAACCCGCTTGATCTGCGCCTGAATTTGGCTGGCTCGTTTTTGTTCCCCCATGGCTAAGTAACATGCCTTGAGCCCTCGCAAGGCATCCATATTGTTAGGGTAATGTTTCAACGCTTCAAGATAGGCATCACTGGCATTCTTCCTACTCCCAAGCTTAGAATGTAACTCCGCAAGACGATTTTCCATATGTGTAACTACAAGTGGAGGCATCATCATCGAGGGTGTGATTTGCTTATCTCGTGCTGAGCGAAAATGATTCGCTGTAGTAACCGGCATAATCTTTTGCTGATGCATGCCGATTAAGCCGTAGAGCTCCATATCATACACAGCAAGGGCTCCAGCTGCTCGGTAGTAATGCCCAAATTCAGATGACCGCTTCGCTCCCTCTAACACACTAGCTATTTTCGCAACCAGCCCATGGTAATTTACTTTGTGTAGGCTTTTAGCAGCAATAAGATCCGCTTTATTGAGTGCTTTACGACAACCAATGTAGAATCGTAGTGCATCAGTAAAGCTACCCGCTAGTGTAGGAAATTTAGGATGACTCAGAAATACACTTAGCTCTTTAGCATCAGGCAAACTTTTTAATGCACTGCTGAGATCACCCTCTGCCGCACGAGCAATATAGAGGCGGGCAGGTAAGGTATAGGCACGCCAGAGAAGAATTTGATTACCCTCAGATGCTGGCCGAGTAGGATCCAGCTTCATAGCACGCAGATCCTTGGCCACTTTCATGGCGGCATCAAAATCACCACGTTGATATAGCGTATTAGCAAGATAACACTTAGCTCGCACATACTCCTCGCAATCATTAAGCGATATCCTCTCGCGCTTCATCCAACTTTCATAAAGTTTGGCGGCTTGTGTAAATGCACGCTGCGCCATATGGTAGTTGCCTGCCCTCCACTCATAGTGGCCAAGCATATGATGCCACGATGGCACTTTAGGGCACATTTCAACAAGCTTTCTCGCCTCGGGTAATACTTCTTTTTTGATAAACTCAATTCCGATCGGCGCCTCAGCATGTAATGATAGCCAGAAACCCAAAACGAGTGGGTTAGCAGGATGCTTTTCCAGAAGCCCCCGGATGATTCCAACTGCTTTAGCCCGCTGCTTAGATGCATTTCCTAACACATCATAAGAACCACGACTAAGGAAAGCACCAAACAACTTGGGCTGAAGTGTCTTAGGATAGGAATCTGCCATCACTTTCATCATAGCAGCAGCAGTTTTAGGGCTGCTCGTAATCAGGCTAGCCACTGCAAAAGCAAACTGTCTTTCGATCCGGGGAAAACATCCTGACTTCCCCTCTTTGAGAAGTTTTTCATCTACCTCAATTAAATCAATCATTCTGCTAACCGCCGCATTTCGGTAGCTAACAGACTCACCATGGGAATCTACCAGCGAGAGCGCCACGCCACAGTAGGCCAGAATACAGTCTGGATCCTGCTGTAGCGCCGCACAGAAATGACGATAAGCCTCGAAATCCCACTGTGCATGGACCATCGAAAAACCCTGACGCACGTGCTCACGCGCCTTTGGGGAAGATGATGAAACGATCATTTTGATTCCACTCATTTCTGGATGAATCTCAGGCACGGCCATGTTTGCAACACGTGGATGAATAACCTGATCCATTCTAAATAGCTTCGGCCTTACAAGGGCTGCATCTTGCGCCAGTAGTTCGCAAGTAAACGCGATAAAGCACACAGTGAATATTCTCTTTAGCATAATGAGAGTATTCACCACCCGATACAACCTCGCCAGAGCAAAAATATCGCAATGCTGAATTACCTTGAAAAATAATTTTCATTACTACCACAATCGCGCATTGAATATTTTGGACGTTCTGCCATACTTCCTTGCATATATGTCCAATTGCTTCGGTCAAATTTTTCGTATCTCCACTTGGGGTGAGTCTCATGGTGGTGGAATAGGTGTTGTCATAGACGGCTGCCCACCCCGTATTCCACTATCTGAGAAAGACATTCAGCACGACCTCGACCGCCGGCGTCCGGGACAAAGCGAGATCGTCACCCCGCGTGATGAGAGTGATTCCTGTGAAATTTTATCGGGGGTGTTCGAAGGCCAGACGCTGGGTTCTCCCATAGCAATCCTCGTTCGCAACAATGACCAACGCCCTTCATCTTACAACGAGATGAAGGACAAATATCGCCCTTCTCATGCTGATTATACTTATGATGCCAAATATGGTACACGTGCATGGCATGGAGGAGGTAGAGCATCAGCCCGTGAAACGATCGGGCGTGTAGCGGCAGCTGCTGTGGCTAAGAAAGTACTCGCAGAACTTTATCCAGAACTTGAAATCATCGCTTGGGTACAATCGGTAAAAGATATTGAGGCTAACGTCAATCCAGCCACCTTAAGCAAACAAGTAATCGAATCCAATATCGTGCGCACCGCTGACCCCAACGCAGTTGAACCAATGACAGCTCTAATCAAAAAAATGCGCTCGGAGGGGAATTCTATCGGCGGCGTTGTTCAGTGCATCGTCCGCCAACCACCTGTAGGCCTAGGCAGCCCAGTCTTCGGAAAACTCGAGGCTACCCTGGCACAAGCGATGCTCAGCCTACCTGCGACCAAAGGGTTCGAGATCGGCTCAGGCTTTGCAGGAACGCAACTGACCGGGGCGGAACATAACGATGCCTTTCACATGGAAGATGATAAAGTTCGCACAACAACAAATCGCTCAGGCGGTATACAAGGCGGTATTTCTAATGGCGAAAACATAGAGTTCAAAGTGGCATTCAAACCCACAGCCACCATTATGACCGAGCAGAAAACAGTCGATAATAATCATCAAGACACCGAGCTTAAAGGGCGTGGCAGACATGACCCGTGCGTGCTTCCACGAGCCGTACCAATCGTCGAGGCAATGACGACGCTCACCCTTCTCGACCACGCGCTACAACACCGCGCCCAGTGCGGTATATAACAATGCCCAGCCATGAGCTTGACTGACCTTGAAGCTGCCGGAATCATTACTGCGTTGGTTCTTGCTCTGGCGGTCATTGGTTTCATCAAAGGTCTGGTTCGTACGGTTCTCTCAATCGTTTGTCTTGGTGTTGCTGGCTACGCAGCTCTCTGGGGTAACGATCACGCCAGCGACCTGACCTCACGGTGGATAGAAACCCCAGGCACATGGATACCTAAAATTATTGCCACTCTCACCGGATTAGCCGTTTTTGTGATATGCCGCTATCTACTACTTTTCTTGGTTGATCCGTTTAACCAATCAAAAACGGGGAAAAAAATTGGCTTCGGACTTCCTGCTGCTGCACTCAGCCTTTGTGCTGGACTCACCATACTTTGGTTGGGATTCACCGGTATTCGTTACGGTGGAACACTAGCCGAGCTTAAGCATACTCGCTGCCAGGTTCTTAGTATAAGAGACGATCAAAGCACCTTCCACACGACACCCATGCTCTTGAATGCAAAACTTATAATCGATGCAAGCAGCGCTGGACAATGGCAACGCAAAAGCGACTTTCTTGACACCCCAATAAAATTAAAACTCTGTAAGCTACTTATCCTCTATCATGACAACTCAACACGTGAAAATATGCAACGTGATGAGCGCATGAACACAATACTCAACAGTTCATCATTC
>DPWT01000107.1 GCA_003527555.1 Verrucomicrobiales bacterium
TTGTTAGTGTAATGTGAATAGAGTGTATGAATTACAGATCGTGTGTATTATTCACTGAAATAATATTTATTGCTGTCGCTGTCTTGTCTTTAGTTAGCGGCTAATTTCACACGTTTGATCGATATTATTTTGTTTGTTCTGGAGTAAGAACAACCCCGCCGAGCTTGAGCAAGGCGGGGCTGGTTGATCTGTTGCTAATTGTTAGGACTATCGATCTTTTATTAAATAGGGTGTCAGAGTTTTTGGTATATCCTCTGGGGCGGCAGCTTTTTTCTCCTCTGGATCAGCCATGAGCATATGCAGTGCCTTACGCATGCTTTTGCCATTGATTCTGCGTGTATACTTTACGTCGTTAGATTTATTGATAAGTGCCATCCAGTGAGCACGAACACTTTTCCAAAATTTTGAGTGAGTTTTCCAGTAACTCTCGGCAACAGAAAAATCGTGATCAGGCACCCTGAAATAGGTGTTGAAACCACGCTCGTGGCAGAGGTAATGCCTTTTGTTATCACGTTTTACCAGCTTGCGATTGCTTTGTTCGTGAACCCATCCCTGTGGGGTAATGATGTGAGTATTGATTCCAACCAGGATGTCGTAATCCTTTCGGGTTTTATATTCACGGCGTGGGAGTGGACGATTCGTTTGCCCTGAAACCCATTGGCTTAGGCCCATCGAATGATCCCACTTACCATAGCTCTCATAGCGTGGGCTGTCATCAGTTTGAGTGACATACTGGCTCCATGTACCACGTGCTTCATCGGTATTGAGCTGTCTTTTTTTCCAAGTGGTTTCACCCTGGTATTCAAGAATTTCTTTATCTTCAAATGTCCATACTTGGCCCCAGTGCTTGACTACCATAGAACCTTCATCTCCTTCCACTTGGAGTAAGTGTTGAAGCACAATGCGAGTATCTGTATCCTCGACTACTTTTACAAGTTCATGGGCTTTCTCGCTGTATTTTTTGGTTTTTATCTCATAACCATTAGCTGTCGAGTAAGTTTCGTGAAAATTGAATGTAATTTCAAATTTCCCTGCTAAGGCGAGGATTGCGGCTCGGTCTTTTTTGAAGTTTGATTCATTGGCATTGATAATTGGGCTGGTCAGTGCGATGCCAGTGGCTATCAGTGAGTTGCGTAATATTGATTTTGGTGTCATTTTTTGTTAGGTTAGAATTGGTAGCTGGCAGAAATAAACCCATGGGTTCCTGGTGCTGTTGTACGATCGGTGATGGCCGCAGAATTTGTTATATGGCCTCCTCCTCGGCGTGAGCTTCCCCATGTCCAATATTGCTCGTCTAGGAGGTTAATCACGCCTGCTTGCAATGTTAGGTTTTCGGTGATTTTCCAGTAGGCGCTGAGATCGAGGGTGAAGTACGAGGGTGGCCGAAAAAATGGACCGCCTGAGCTGTCATCAACATGTTTAACGGCATCAACATAAATGGCGGTAAGACGAGTGCCTAAGGAATCGTCAGTAGAGGTGTAGCCAATCCAGGCTGAGCTTTTCCATGGATCGATACTATTGAGCCATGTATTTTTTTCTCGGTTTACACCCCATGAGCGACCAGTTGTGACGCCGAACTCTAGCCCCTTCATTCTGGATGTTAATTTTTCAAGCTGCCAGCTTGCGGTGAGTTCATATCCGTAGATTTCTGCCGTGCCGCTGTTTAGAGTGGTGAGAATATCCCTGCCGTCAGGTGCCGTATTGCCAGTGATCACACCGTTCTCGATCAGATTTGAGTAGCGGTTATAGTAGACGGCACAGGAAAAACGGTTATGGGCACTTTGATTTTTGTAACCAAGTTCAATATTATGGTTACGTTCTTCCTTTAGGTCTGGGTTAGGCAGTGTAATCGTCCCTACAGGGCTTGCAGCTGATGGTGGGTGATCGAATACCATGGAAATTTCTTCCGCCGTTGGATTGCGAACTCCGTAGGAATATTCCAGATACGCTGTATTCGTATCGCTTATTTTGTAGCTAGCTGCGAGCCGTGGTGAAAAGGTGAGGTTGGCAATATCCTCAGCAGGCATTATGTTATTTCTACCTGCATTAATGGTATTGATACGAGCTAAGTAATCACCACTGACATCCGGTTGAAGGGCAAAATAGTCTGCACGTAGTCCCATGGTCCATGTCCAAGTGCTTGTATCGGATGATTGATATTGTGACTGAATAAATAGTCCCAACCTCGTGCTCTTTGTGGGGGCAAACGTGGTGCGATTACGGTCAAACGGTAAACCGTTGTCTGTTCGCTGAAAATGGTTTTCACTTTGGCTTTCAGAAAAATCGGTGCCGTAGGTGAGATCGTGGCGGCCAACACGTTTTTTTAACTGGTTCTGAATACCGTAGATACTGGTGTTGAAAGAAATCGACTGGTCACGAATACGTCCAAAAACTGACTCAGAGTGATTACGGCTCTCATTAGATGTGTCTTGGTAGTAGGCATGTGTATTGATTTCATCGAACCAAGCATTGTTGGCAGACTTGTGTATCCAACGTAGGCTGTAGCGGTTTCTGTGTTGTTCTTCCCAGTTCAGTATTTCTTTATTGAAAGGAGTGGCAAAACCATTGGCGCTTATGGCATTAACAAATCGATTTCGAGAGAAATTTTCAAAAGTGAAGGCTAGTTTATCTATATTGGAAGGCTGCCAGTTTATTTTCAGTAAGTAATTATCACTATGAAGGGTTTGTGGGTTGGGTTTGAGTTTGCCATTATTTGTGGTTTCCACTCCATCACGTCCAGCATAACCTAACAAGAACCTCCAATCATTCTGTCGCAGTGCTAAAAACCCCTGAGTAGCGAAACTTTCATTTACCCCGAAATACTGTTCCCGTAGTAAACCCCCGTAATTTGGGTGGTTTTTTTTCAAGAAATCATCTGGGTTTGGTGTGCGAAAAGCAACGACTCCACCCAAAGCATCACTGCCGTAAAGAGCGCTGGCGGATCCCTTAAGTATTTCGGTTGTCTCAAACATGGCGGGATCATAATAATCTCGCCCAGCGCCTCCTTGACTACCTTCATCCTGCGCGAAACTTGTTGAGACAAATGCCTCAGGCTGTCGAATACCGTCGACGAGCATCAAGATGCGATTGCCTTCGCTCCCTCGAATATTGAAGCCGCTGTAACCAGTCTGGCCGTAGCCGAATGTGCCGTCGCCACTGGCGTAGCTGAAAGGTGCATTTATTGTGGGGTCATATCGAACTAAGTCTCCAAGATCATTACCTCCACTGGTAAAAAAGTCTGAGCGTTTTAGCAAAATGCCTGACCCGGGTGTTTCGAGCCAAGTTGATAGGCGGGCTGTTGCTGTAATGTAGGTTTCATCGAGTTCTTTAAAGACGTCGGCCTCGCCTTTTATCGCCGCGGGTGAATTTCCCACTAAGGAAATCATAACCGTTATGATGAAAGATAAAATTCCGTGACTCAAACGCATGACAGCATTCTTGTTGCTTTTGCAAGAAAGGTCTTGCGCTTGATTGCTGTCTCTTAGCGATCAAGTGACATGGGCAAAGATATGGATTGGTTAATCTGACACTAATCTAAAGCAAGGCGGCGTTAGCGGGAGACATCAGAATGGGGCATGATCTAAAGCGATGTCAGAAGGCATCCATCGTATCTAAATTACAAATCTATGAAAACAAACTACTACTTATCTGCCACCAAGGCTATACTTGGTGGCAGTTCCGCCCTGATGCTCACCTGTGCGAGTGCGTCTGCCATTACACTGGCATCAGCAAACTTTGATGCTGATTCCTATATTCAATTTGGAACAAATAATGAATTTGATCCATTACTCACAATTGGCGAGAGCCAACGGCCATCATCAGCTCACTTCAATTGGGGTGTTACTACTTTCGATACCAGTTCTATGGTGACATCTGGATCCAAATTTCTCAGCCTTTCCGCGGTGGAATACAAAACTTTGATACCTAACTCTGGTGGTGGCCCACCAACTACGGTAACATCTGTGACCGGAAATGCGACACTCAATATCGTTGCGCTGGGAGATTCATACTCAAATTATCAGGCATCTGCTGACAAGCTAGCATGGTATGATGAACACGTGCAAAATGATGCAGTCTCGGTGCTTGGAACCATCAATTTCACCGATGCATCAACAGAACACATTAATGTGACGAGTGTGGTTAATGATTGGATTGATAATCCATCAAACAATAATGGCTTTGCGGTTTTTTCTACTTCTGGAAATGTTGAGCTGGCCTCTGTCACTAATACGAATTCGGCACTTCGTCCGGCACTTGTTGATGCCGTTCCTGAGACCTCTTCTTCTGCTTTGCTTGGCATAGGCGTTTTGGTGCTAATCATGCGTCGCCACAAACAGAGATGATAGAGTTTTAGTCTGGTAAAACTCGACCGCTCTTCCATTTCTGGAGGAGCGGTTTTTTATTAATTAAACATACTTGAGTGTTTTTTCTGAAA
>DPWT01000067.1 GCA_003527555.1 Verrucomicrobiales bacterium
GACTCTGGGAGCTTGGAGTAGCCTTTGGTTTTAAGTGCTTCGACTGCATCCCTAGTATCTTCCATTTCTTCTTTGCCGAGACCCAAGAAGCAAACCGCAATGGGAATAGAAACAAACCCCAAGAAAATCACCACTGAGTAGCTTTGGGATAGGCGTTTTATACCACCTGCAGTTTTTTTGGTGCGAAGTCCGAGTGTTTGGAAGATCGACGCCACTCCATGAGACAAATGGGAGCACAACAGGGCCATGGATACTACGTAAAATGCCACCACATAACCATTCTGGAATCCAGCTACGGTCATAGCCCAGTTTTGATTGTAGTCGGCAAGCAATTTTAAATCAGCATCTGTGCGCACGGTGTAGTGCAGGATGTGGAAGACAATGAAAACAAGTACTGTCAGTCCACTGTAGGCCATGATACGCGATGACTTTGATGCCACCATACTGGCATCTTTCTGATAACGGCTCGATCTTGCTGCGCGGTTAGCACGTGTCAGTTGAATTGTGGCTATGACATGAAGTACCAGAGCAAATAGCGACAGTATGCGAAAAAGCCAAATACCCCATCCATGGAGCATGGTATGCAGAAAGTGTGCGTAGTGGTTAAAAGCCTCGGAGCTTTGAAAAATCAGAAGATTGCCTGTGAGGTGTCCTGCGAGGAACAAAACGAGGAATGCTCCGGTCAGAGCAACGACAATTTTTTTTCCGATCGAGGAGTGCCAGAACTGGCAAATGGAGCATGTGGATTGACTCATAAAAATGGTAGTGCGATTGCTTCTAGGTCAATTAAAGACAAGGATCGAAAAAATCAAGTAACAAGAATTAAGAATGATCATAGATTTGAATTTTGATGACGAATTATCATTGTTTATGAGGTCAAATAAAAAGAGCTCGCCGGCAGCGCCAACGAGCCCATACTGATTAAATTTCAAATTGAGTGTCAGGACACAAAGATCTCGTCGTTTTTAAAGAAACGCTTGAGCTCGGCAGCGGCTGCCTCGGGGCTATCAGATGCATGGCATACGTTTGTCATCATATCGGTGCCGTAGTCTCCTCGGATCGTGCCTTTATCTGCCTCCTTGGAGTTGGTAGGTCCCAATAGGTTACGAACGCGACTGATTACATCCTCGCCTTCAAGAGCAAGTGCTATGACAGGAGATCTGCTCATGAAAGCCGCTATTTGAGGGAAAAAAGGTTCATCAGCAACGTGTGAGTAATGCTCGGTCAGAATGGGGTCATCTAATTGCATCATTTTGATGCCGCGGATATTGAAGCCCTCAGCTTCATAACGTGAGAGCACGCTGCCGACAATGTTGCCCTCGACAGCATCGGGCTTAAATAGGATCAGTGAAGTTTCGATAGCCATGAGGGTGCGTGTAGCGGGGAACCCGCATGTTGGCAACTGCGAAAGAATAGGAAATGGCAGAGGATGTTTGGGGGGGGGTAGCTCCCGAAGACTTGGGGCACAGCTGAAATAGTTGGTGGAGTTGTATGAGGCATAAATAGTCTATTGCTGTGGCGCTGTTATTTTTTTACTCCTCAGGTTCATAGATGACTCGGTGGGCGAGGTAATATTCTTTGAGTGCCAAAAGCACAGCATCGGCGTATTCGCGGTAAATAGATTTTTTGTCTACACCGTTGATAGGTTTTACGCCTGAATAGTCGCCAAGCTGAAAACGCTCGTGAACTTCTTTGTTATTCATAACGTATGGCTCGAGGAAGATGACTGGGCATTGGTAGATACGGTTTGCGAGTAGGTTACGAGCCCACACGCCATTGGCTGGGCCTTCAATTTTTTTGGCGCGGGCAGATATTGGGCTGTAATCGTAGTGTGGCAGTTTGGTTGTCATACGCAGTGCTTGTGCAAAATACATACCGAGGTTCTTTTCCTCGTCGTGTGTACGCTGAAGAATTTTGACTAGCATCTCAAAGCGCTCGTCATCGTGTCCTATTTCACTGCTTGTGAGTGCCCCGTGTAATAGAACATGGTAGTGATTTTTGTCGATAAGCGTGGGGTTTGATGGGTCGCTCCATGCCTCGGCATTGTAATGTAGACAGAGAACGAGATCTGGTTTGAACGCCAGGTTTACGCGTCGTGCACGAGCACGAATTTCGCCGGTTCGATAGAAAAAGCGGTTTTGAATGCGCTTGACTGAGATATCATCCATTTGACCGAGCGATTTAGCTTTAGCAGTGGCTTCCTTGAGGTAGTCATCGGGTCGTTTCGAATTAACTGGTTGGTTGATTCCTCGGATTAGGTAGACACGCGCCCCGAGTTTAGTTAGCTCTTGTTTGATGATTTTGGCTGTAGCCAACGTCATGTTTCCTTCCATGAGTGGCTTATTATCTCCGATCTGGAACCAACGTTCTTCGATTTTAGCGAAGTCACCGCCGATGTGGCCCGGATCGATGGCAATGTGAAGGCCAGCCAGTGGCTTTTCTCTGGTGCCGGGAATGAGATCGCCTGCGCTTGACCAATTCCTCTGCGGCGAGATCTCGCTTAATGTATCTGCGAAATTGAGTCGATACGTGGCATCATCGACTCGGGTATCAGTGCGGATAATTGCATGATCTGAATTGATCTCGATGTAGCGTTTCCAGGTGTCATCGATGGTGTAAACCTCGGTAAGTAATTGAAGAAAGTCATCGCGCGTAATTGTATCCTGCCAGACATCAAGTAGTGACCAATCAGGTCGAGATCCCAAGTCTGCTAGACTAGTGTCATGACCGTTAAGATCTGGATTCACTTTGATGACATCGTTCAGCCTGTCTGTGGTGTCTTCAGTCGGCGCGACATTCATCGGTTGTTTTATATATTTCTCGTAGCCTATGTATGCGAGTGCGGCCAAGAGAAGCAACACAAGACACAAAATTAGTGGGCTGTATCCTGATGATGTGCGAGATGGTAGTTGTGACGCTGGGCGGTTAATGAATTCGGCCATAATTGTTGTGTGGTAATAGGTGATGTATAAAACTTGAATATTGAGCATGCTGACTTTTTGTGCCTAGGATGACTGCGTGATAAGAATTTTGTTTTTAGGAGATATCGTAGGTGAGCCTGGGCGCAAAGCGGTGATAGGACGTGTACCTAATTTGAAACGGGAACGCGAGATTGATTTTGTAATTGCGAATGGAGAAAATTCCGCTGCAGGGCGGGGGATTACACCAAGAATAGCAATTGACTTATTGCGGTCTGGTATTGCAGTCATTACATCGGGTGATCATATTTGGGATCAGAAAGAAATTATCGACTACATGCCGACCGAACCCAGAATGCTTAGGCCATTAAATTATGAGGAAGGAACTCCGGGAAATGGGAGTGTGGTATTGGAGACAGACAAGGGTAAGGTTGCGGTGATCAATGCTCAAGGGCGTACATTCATGAATCCACCACTGGAAAACCCCTTTACCCGAATCGATGAAGAGGTGAGAAGACTTGTTGATGAGCAAAAGGTTAAAGTTATTTTTGTCGATTTTCATGCTGAAACAACAAGTGAGTCGATCGCCATGGGATATCATCTTGATGGTAAGGTATCTGCCGTTGTTGGTACTCATACTCATGTGCAAACGGCCGACGATAGGATTTTAGAAAACGGAACGGCTCATTTGACCGATGCTGGAATGTGCGGCCCTGAGCGCTCAGTGCTTGGTCGTAATGTGGAATCCGTGGTGTGGCGATTTAAAACTGGAATGCCGACACGGTTTCCAGTCGCTAAAGGACAAGTCAGGCTTTGTGGTATGATTGTGGATATTGATGAGGAAACCGGCAAAGCTATTGCAGTGGAGCGCTATAACGAGTTGCTTCCCCTTGGCAGCTAGATTTGTGTGGGTTTTGACTGGTAAAGCCTTCGCCGCTGGCTAATTTTTTCTTCATGCCAGTCGACGTATCACTATTAGCAGACATTTGCGAAGCTCCCGGAGCACCCGGCTTTGAAATCGAAATCCGCAAACTCGTTCTCAAAGAACTCAATGGGCTAGCTGACGATGTGCGTACCGACAACATGGGCAACGTGATTGCCTTAAAAAAAGGAAAATCCTCCAAGAAGAAGTCGATGGCGGCGGCGCATATGGACGAGATTGGGTTCATTGTGACACATATCGATGATGACGGTTTTGTCCGCTTCAATCCACTCGGTGGGTTTGATCCAAAGACACTCACATCCCAGCGTGTAATCATTCACGGAAAAAAGGATGTTATCGGAGTGATGGGCTGCAAGCCGATTCATATCATGACACCGGAAGAGCGAGGTAAGAACCTGAAACTGGGAGACTATTTTGTCGACCTCGGCATGACCAAGGGGCAGGTGAAAAAAATCATTAAAGTTGGCGACCCTATCACCCGTCGTAGTGAGCTGCTTGAGCTTGGGAATTGTGTTAATGTCAAGTCGCTCGATAATCGGGTGTCGGTTTTTGTTTTGTTGGAGGCGTTGCGTGCTATCAAAAAAAGCCGCCATAAGCCTGCTTATGATTTTTATGCTGTTTTCACGGTGCAGGAGGAAGTCGGGCTTCGGGGTGCCAACGTGAGTGCGCTGGAAATCCAGCCTGATTTTGGATTCGGTCTCGACACAACCATTGCTTTTGACACACCCGGAGCACAACCGCAGGAGCGGTGCACAAGCCTTGG
>DPWT01000086.1:0-5010 GCA_003527555.1 Verrucomicrobiales bacterium
CGCGCAGGCTGGCTGCCATGCTGTGGACCGCAGTTTCGATACGCTTGTTACGTTTATCAAGAACCTCAGCATTTTTAACCGCATTAAGAATAGCTTGATCTCCACCTCTCAGTAGCCCGTCGCGCAAGGCTATGAAACTGAGCTTAAGCTCAGTAACTTGCTTGCTTAGCTCATCCTCATGACGCTTGGATGCGGCGAGGTCACGGCTTAACACATGATAGCGCGCTTTGCTCTGTTTCAGCTGTGTCTTAAGCTTGCGAATTTCTCGATCTTTCGTTCCATCCTTTGCCAATGCAGTATCAGCCTGCGCCATGCACGCGGCGGCCGCACCAAAGAGAAAAACTCTGGCGATAGCTACTGTGATGGTGCGTGGTGATTGCATGATGAGCAGAAAAATTAGGAACTTAGAAAAAATTACTTCTTACCGATACCGCCGTGAGCCTTGAAGATTCGGGTGGGTGAGAATTCACCGAGTTTGTGGCCAACCATGTTCTCATTCACGTAGACAGTCACGAAGGACTTTCCGTTGTGAACGTGAAATGTGTGGTTAACGAAATCCGGAGTGATCACGGACTTACGGCTCCAGGTCTTGATCGGCTTCTTGTCACCGCTGGCTTCGGCTGCATCGATTTTGGCGAGCAGCTTTTGGTCAACGAATGCGCCTTTTTTAAGTGAGCGTGGCATGGTTAATTAGGAATTTAGAATTTAGAATTTGGAATGATTGATCGCCTACTTTTTCTTGCGGCGAGAAACGATGAATTTGTTGGAAGGTTTATACTTCTTGCGAGTTTTCTGACCTTTGGCGTGCCCCCATGGAGACTTGAGGTGCTGACGACCACCACCGGACTTGGACTTACCCTCACCACCACCGTTGGGGTGATCGACAGGGTTCATACACATACCGCGAACAGTAGGGCGGATACCCTTCCAGCGTGAGCGGCCTGCTTTACCAGAAACTTCGTTCATGTGATCGCGATTACCGACCTGACCGATTGTGCAACGGCAATTTTGGTTAAACTTGCGAATTTCTCCAGATGGCATTTTAACAAGTGCATGGCCACCTTCCTCGCGGTTAGTGAGGATGGCTTGCTGCCCGGCAGACCGTGCAATCTTACCGCCGGAACCTGGACTCATCTCAATGTTGTGGATGGATGTTCCCAGAGGCACATTGCTTAATGTCATGGAATTGCCCGGCTTGGGAGGTGCTGTTTCGCTAGCAATGACGGTAGCGCCAACTTCCAGTCCAACAGGGGCAAGGATGTAACTTTTAACTCCGTCTTCGTACTGTATCAGAGCGATACGGCAAGTGCGGTTAGGATCATACTCGATACTAAGCACTGTCGCGACCACATCGACCTTGTTACGTTTGAAGTCAATAAGGCGGTATTTGCGCTTGTGCCCACCACCCTTATGGCGGCAGGTGATACGTCCTTGGTTGTTGCGTCCACCACTCTTTTTGAGGGGACGTGTAAGGCTTTTCTCTGGAGTAGTTTTGGTGATCTCTTCATAACTTGGCCACTCTTTGTAGCGGTTTGAAGGGGTCACTGGTTTGAATTTTTTTAGAGGCATGATTCGCTATTGGGTTCGATGTTATCGTTTTTCAGCGGTTAGGATGAATGAGTGTAGAACGTGTTAGACAAGGTCGAGTGATTCACCCTCCTTAAGTCGGACGATGGCTTTTTTCCAGCTCGCGGTCTTGCCCTCATCGGCACGGCGTTCACGTTTCGTTTTACCGGAAACGTTAAGTGTGCGGACGGCTTCGACTTTTTTGCCGAACAGTTGTTCGACGGCGCGCTTAATCTCAAGCTTGTTTGCACTGGGGGCAACCTTGAGCACATATTCGTTGTTTTTCTCCTGCAGGAGAGTTGCTTTCTCACTAATGAGAACGGTGTCGATGACTTGATAAATATCTTTCATGTTTACGAGATAGTTGGATGTTTAGGCTGTCCTGCGAGCAAGAGTTTCATAGGAGTCTTCAACCAAGATGATCGTATCAGCAAGCAACAGCTGCTCGATGTTCATCTCAGATGCAGTGATAAGCAGCACGCTCTCGACGTTGCGGCCAGCGAGGTAAGTTTTGTCGGTGAAGCTCTCAGCTACGATCAGAGTATTTCGTGCCTCGGTGAGCTTTTTGACATCAGCTACGAATGACTTGGTTTTACCATCAGCGACTTCAAAAGAAGGCACTGAGATGACATTTCCGGCACCGATAAGGTCACCAAGCACTTTGCGCAGGGCAAGTTTGCGGGTTCCTTTGTTTACGGTCTTCGAATAGTCGCGAGGGCGCGGACCAAATACGATACCACCACCACGCCATACAGGGTTTTTGGTAGTGCCTGCACGGGCGCGGCCTGTGCCTTTCTGTTTCCATAGCTTCTTATTGGAGCCCTTGACTTCACCACGAGTTTTGGTGCAAGCAGTGCCGCTACGGCGATTTGCGCGGTAAGCGGTGATGAGATCGTGCACAGCCTGGTCACCCTTATGACCTTCGATCACTTGGATGTTTGCAGCTTGCGCGTCTGCGATTGAGAGTGTTTTAGACATGGTTTCTTTGATGTGTGTAAGATGTTAAAACTTACTTGGCTGTTTTCTTGATAGCTGGACGGATGGTTACATAACCTTCTTTTGGGCCGGGAACGGCACCCGATACGAGAATAACGTTGTCTTCCGCGCGGACTTGCACGACCTTGAGGTTTTGCACTGTGCGGTTGTAAACACCGTGGCGACCGGGCATTTTCTTGTTTTTCCAAATACGACCGGGCCATGTTCCAGCACCCACGCCACCAGGACGGCGGTGCATCATGTGGCCGTGTGAGTCAGGTTGCCCGGCAAAGTTGTAACGCTTCACGACACCTTGGAAACCCTTACCTTTTGTGGTTCCGATGACGTCAATCCACTGGCCGTCTTCGAAGACAGCGGCACCTGGGTGATCTTCCTCGGTGTTAGGGATGTCAGCATCGGAGTCGAAACGGAATTCCTTGATCAGTTTCTTGGGAGAAGTCCCGCTCTTCTTGAAGTGCCCACGCTGGGGCAAGCTCAAACGGAACTCCTTCTGGTCGTCATAACCGACTTGAACGGCTGAGTAGCCATCGGTCTCGGTGGTCTTGACTTGGAGAAATTCGTTGCCTGCTACGTCGATGACAGTAACGGGAATGGATGTGCCGGCTTCTGCGTCAAAAACGCGGGTCATGCCGACTTTTTTACCTAGTAGTCCTAGTGCCATAATAATGATTGGTGAGTATTTATTGAAAAATGGGAAAAGAGTCAGGGTCAGATCTTGATTGCGATGTCTACACCGGCGGGAAGGTTAAGCTTCTTGAGTTCGTCCACGGTGCGTGCGGTAGGATCTACGATATCTAGCATGCGTTTGTGTGTGCGAATCTCAAACTGTTCGGCGGACTTTTTATTTTGGTTCACGGAGCGGTTCACGGAGAATTTCTCGATGCGGGTGGGGAGTGGGACAGGCCCAGCGACTTTAGCTCCAGTACGTTTGGCGGTCTCAACAATCTCGATAGCGGATTTGTCGATGGCGCGATGATCGTAGGCTCGGAGGCGGATTCTGATTTTCTGCTGTTGCATGACGGATGTTTGTTAGATCGGGTTGGTTGGTTTAATTTACTAGCTGGTGCAGTTAGCTAGCATAAGCGTATTCGTTGGTTATGGCGTCCACAACGGTCTGTGGAACCTCTTCAAAACTTGATGGTTTCATCGTGTAGTCAGCACGACCACTGGAGAGAGTACGTATGGCAGTTGAATAGCCGAACATTTCGGCAAGTGGCACGTATGCCTTGAGAACTGCATGCGTCGACTTGTTCTCGATCTCTTGGATCTGACCACGACGGCGGTTGAGGTCGCCCATGATATCACCTTGATGCTCTTCAGGGGTTGTGACCTCAACGTCCATGACAGGCTCGAGCAGAATTGGACCTGCCTTCTGGAAAGCATCTCTCATACCGAGGATAGCTGCCATTTTAAAGGCGTTCTCATTTGAGTCGACATCATGGTATGAGCCGTCGGTCACATTGACATGAACATCTACAACAGGGTATCCGGCAATCACACCATTGGTCATGGCGTTGCGAACACCTGCGAAAACTGCATTGACAAATTCTTTAGGAATTGCGCCGCCAACAAGCTTGTTTTCTGTGGTGAGGCCTTTGCCTTTTTCGCCCGGAGTGATGTCGAGAATCACATGTCCATACTGGCCACGGCCACCGGACTGCTTGACAAGCTTACCTTCGCCATCAGCGGCTTTAGTAATAGTTTCGCGGTAGGCGATTTGGGGCTTACCCACACCACACTCAACTTTGAACTCGCGTTTCATGCGATCGACGATGACCTCAAGGTGAAGCTCACCCATACCTGAGATGATGGTCTGGCCGGTGTCTTCATCGGTTTTAACGACAAACGTGGGGTCTTCATCGGATAGGCGAGCGAGAGCGATGGACATTTTCTCCTGATCGGCAACGGTCTTGGGCTCTACAGCCATGGAGATAACGGGCTCAGGGAACAGTGGTGGCTCGAGCATGATGTCGAACTTCTGCTCGCAGATCGTATCTCCTGTTTGCACGTTTTTGAGGCCAACGATAGCTGCGATATCGCCCGAGTAACAGGTTTCAATATCCTCGTGCTTATCAGCATGCATCTTGATCAGACGACCAATGCGCTCCTTCTTGCGAGTGCGCGGGTTGTAGACCATGTCACCTTTAGAGACGGTGCCAGAATAGACACGGAAAAATACAAGTTTGCCGACATATTTGTCTGCCCAGAGTTTGAATGCGAGGGAGCAGAAGTTGGCGCTGTCATCTGTTTCAGCGGCAACTTCGACCTCCTCGTTATCAGCCTCTGTGCCGACTGCGGCGGGGATGTCGAGTGGGCTGGGAAGATAATCCACAACAGAATCGACGAGGAACTGAACCCCTTTGTTCTTGAATGCGGAACCGCCGGTGACGGGAACAACCTGATTGGAAATGGTGGCGCGTCGGAGGGCGGCCTTGATGTCGGCTGCTG
>DPWT01000086.1:5327-6787 GCA_003527555.1 Verrucomicrobiales bacterium
ACATCATCATCCTTATAGAAAATACCTTTGAGATTTACCACATCGATCTGGCCTTGGAGGTTTTCCTCGGCACCGATCGGGATGAGGATGCGCACAGCTTTGACGCCAAACTTTTTCTCCACATCATTGAAGACGCTTTCGAAGTCTGCGCCGGTGCGATCCATTTTGTTGACGAACACGATGCGTGGGACGCCATATTTGTCAGCCTGACGCCAAACCGTCTCAGTTTGTGGTTGCACGCCGGCAACAGCACAGAACACAACAATTGCGCCATCAAGCACACGCAGTGAACGTTCAACCTCGGCGGTAAAATCAACGTGCCCTGGGGTATCGATGATGTTGATGCGTTGCTTCTCTTGTTCGAAGAGTTTAAAAACACCGTCGTTCTCGTGCTGCACCCATTCACAGGTGACAGCGGCAGAGGTGATGGTGATGCCGCGCTCGCGTTCTTGCTCCATGTGGTCGGTGACCGTGGCGCCGTCATGCACCTCACCAATGCGGTGAATCATGCCGGTGTAGAACAAAATGCGCTCAGTGAGCGTGGTCTTACCTGCGTCGATGTGCGCAGCGATCCCAATATTCCGCGTCCGCTCCAGAGGGTATGGGCGTTTTGGATGGTTGGGAGTCGTGCTCATGACGGAGGGAGGTTGGGTTTTCCTATTGGGTAAAAAAGAAAAACCGCTGGAGGTTTAAAATTACCAGCGGAAGTGTGCGAATGCTCGGTTAGCTTGAGCCATCTTGTGCATGTCGTCACGTTTACGGACGGCATTACCTTGGTTGTTGGCGGCGTCTTTGATCTCGTTAGCGAGAGCGACGTGCATAGGTGTGCCTTTCTTATTGCGTGCAAACGTCACCAACCAGCGCATGGCGAGTGACTCGGAACGACCGAGATCGACCTCAAGCGGCACCTGGTATGTAGCACCACCCACACGACGGCTCTTCACCTCAACGCGTGGTTTGGCATTCTCAAGTGCGCGGGTGACAACTTCGAGAGGATCGATGGTGTCAGTTCCCTCGTTCGCTTTATCGATTGCAGAGTAGACGATACGCTCGGAAATAGAACGCTTACCGTCACGCATTACCTTACTGATCAGCTTACCAACAACGGGGCTGTCATAACGGGGGTCGCGTGTCTCAGGGCGATTGTAGATTTTTTTGCGGCGGGCCATGGTATTATGAATGAATAGTTGAAATATTGATTGTGTAAGAAGTTTTACTTCTTCGGACGTTTCGTTCCATATTTGGAGCGCGACTGCGCACGCTTATCAACTCCGAGAGTGTCAAGAGCACCACGAACGATGTGATAGCGAACACCCGGAAGGTCTTTTACTCGACCACCACGAACAAGAACGATGGAGTGCTCTTGGAGGTTGTGTCCCTCACCACCAATGTATGCGATCACTTCTTGGCCGTTGGTAAGGCGCACCTTGGCGACCTTACGCAGAGCTGAGTTGGGCTTC
>DPWT01000051.1 GCA_003527555.1 Verrucomicrobiales bacterium
CAAACGCTCCTAAAAAACGACGCGGCCAGCCTCTCGAAGCCCTCGAGGACCTTTTACTCTCACCACTACACCTGCGCTACACTCAGGTTGAGCTGATGGACCAGACCGATCATCATGACGAACTCGTTTTCGAAAAAACATGGCTGCCGCTTCAGGATAACTTTGAGGTCGCCTGCAATGTCTTCCATCTCGAGGACACCCTAACTGAGCACGGCCTGATTTTCCTCAAGCTCGCTCCTCTGCCCCACGCACGCCCAGTGCAGTCAGCCTGGGATGTTAGGGTGGCTGGTTCAGGACGACGCGTCACCTTCGCCGGACAAGGATACCCGTGGACGATCCTCACCTACTCGGGTGGCCGCTCGGGTCGCATCGCCGCCATTCAGGACTACCAGCGCTGCATCCGTGAGTATCAAGCCGACCGCGATGGCATGTTGCTCAGCAACACCTGGGGTGATCGCTCACGCGACTCACGCGTCAACGAAAAGTTTCTCCTCAAAGAAGTCGAAGCAGGCGCAAGACTCGGCATTGACGTCGTGCAGGTGGACGATGGCTGGCAAGCTGGCAAAACCGGCAACTCTGCATTCGGTAAAGGTGCTTGGGGGAACTTCCGTTCCGCCAACCCAGAGTTCTGGAAACCTCACCCTGAACGCTTTCCCAATGGACTGAAACCACTCGTCGACGCCGCCCGTGAGAAGGGCATGAAGTTTGGCCTATGGTTCGGCCCGGATGCTGAAAAGGACATGGAGAACTGGGAGCTCGACGCCAAGGTGCTTCTCGGTTCGTTTAAAAAGGAAGGTGTCGAGTACGTTAAAATCGATGCCGTGGAAATGAAAAGCCTAACCGCAGAAGCCAATCTGAACCGCTTCTACAACAAAGTTCTCAACAAAACCAACGGCCGCATCGTCTTCGACGCCGATGCCACCGCTGGCATCCGCCCCGGATACTTTGGATCTATCCACGTCGGACCAATTTTCCTTGAAAACCGCTACACCGATTGGAAAAAATACTGGCCACACCACACACTACGCA
This sequence comes from Verrucomicrobiales bacterium, assembly GCA_003527555.1. Classification (GTDB taxonomy): domain Bacteria; phylum Verrucomicrobiota; class Verrucomicrobiia; order Verrucomicrobiales; family Akkermansiaceae; genus Oceaniferula. Next base: position 1,030 of record DPWT01000051.1, read on the forward strand.
ACCTCTGGACACTGAGCTCCTACATCGACCCTGTTAGACTCCGCATGGAGTTCTTGAACCAAACCCGCAACGCAGAAAAATACGGCAACGACCCACTCGCTCCCGCCAACTATCCTCCAGACACCTTATTTGCCACCGTGATGTTCTCCAGCCCACTCGGTTGGTTTGAAACATCCAACCTACCGAAAAATTATTTCAAAACAATCTCACCACTCGTCAAAGCATGGAAAACGGAACGTAAAGCGATTTTTTCAGGCCACATCATCCCAATCGGCAAAGCACCCGACGGCTTCGCCTGGACCGGGTTTTCCTCAACAAGCAAAGACCGCAAAAGTGCTCGGATCGTTGTCTTCCGCGAACTAAATAACAAAGATACTTGGTCGACCGAAATCCCACTGCTCAAGAATGAAAACGCAACAGTCACCATTCTTGGCGGTAAAGGATCAGCCACTTATAAAAACGGAAATCTTAAGGTTAAAATCCCTGAAACCCTCCAATATCTTTTCCTGCACGTTGCTTCTGAATGACGCATCTCTGAGTGATTTCTAATCAAATTGTCACTCCTAACTTGCGTTACCCCACTACCCCGCCACGTCCACCTTATGAAATCACTCTTCAATACTTTCATCACTGTCCTCTGCCTGACAACCCACCTCTCCCCGCTTTCTGCTCATTCTCAAGTTCATCATAACGCCCCAGTCACGGATATGACAAAGGCTGCCGAACTCTTAATCATATCGCTCAACGACACAGAGAAGAAAAAGGCACTATTTAAGTGGAGTGATAACAAACGCCAAGGCTGGCACTTCGTTCCGGACAAGTTCATCAAGGGAGAGAAGATGCGCCATGGTCTCTCAATCAAGAAGATGAACCCGCGTCAGCGCATCCTTGCCCATGCCCTGCTCAGCAGCGGACTGAGCAACAAGGGCTATCTCCAAGCCAGCACCATCATGTCGCTCGAACAAATCCTGCACGACCTAGAAAACAACAACCCAATTCGTGACCCCCAGCTCTACTACGTTTCCATATTTGGCAAACCATCGAGCAAATCCACATGGTCATGGCGCTTCGAGGGCCACCACCTCTCACTCAACTTCACCATCGTCAACGGCAACCACATTTCCGTCACCCCATCATTTTTCGGCACTAACCCAGGACAGGTCAAAAAAGGAATCTACAAAGGCATTCAAGTCCTCAAGACAGAAGAAAGCCTCGCGTTTAAACTCGTCAATTCCCTAACACCTGAGCAACGCAAGGCCGCCATCATCGACGTAAAAGCCCCTCACGACGTCATCACCGGTCAGGACCGCAAGGTGAATAAAGGCCTCTTTCTTCCAGTCAAGGGCATCGCGTACAATAAGCTTAACAACGACCAGCAAAAGATACTCCTCAACCTTACCAACGAATACGCTTCCAAATACCGTGCCGACATCCTGAAAAGCATCAACGCTCGCGCCAAAATCGGGAACGGCAAAGACATGCACTTTGCATGGGCCGGCAGCACTCAATTAGGCCATGGACACTACTACCGCATTCAGACGCCCAAATGGCTGTTTGAATACGATAACACACAGAACGGTGCCAACCACGCACACGCGGTCTGGCGCGACTTCAATGGCGACTTCGGAGCTGACCTCCTCCATGAGCACCACGAAAATGCTCACGCCAAGTAATAGTATTTCCTCAGCTAGACAGTACAATGCCGGGTAGCGTATTTAGTATCGCTTGGCGCCAGCATAAGCGCTGAGATCAGCATCTCGTTAATACTCATAACTGGATATCAGATGCTTGGGCAAATTGCCTCAGTTTCCCATTGCTCCTAACCAAGAGGCTACCATCCTCACCAATTCCCTCCACAGAGCCCTGATGCTGTTGCTCACCCGAGAGAAACGTGATGTTTTTCCCACTTAAATATGAGATGGCTTCGATACGATCTAGCTGCGATGCAAAATTCTCTGCACAACGATCGACTTCATCCATGATCGCTGCGAGCACAAGCGCCAATATTTCCTCTCTTGAAACCGGCTCGCTTGCAACATCATTAATTGCAATAAACTCATCGCCTCTTGGAGCATTCAATACGTTAAGACCCACACCTAAAACTATACAATCATTGTTAG
>DPWT01000281.1 GCA_003527555.1 Verrucomicrobiales bacterium
CATTCTTGCAGCCAATGGGGCATCGCTGCGAGTCTTAGTGGGGCCAGATGGTGCGGGTATAGATTCTGGAAATAGGGAGTCCATTAGTGCGGAGCTACTCTATGCTACACCTTGATGAAAAATCACCATTAATCTTTCTGGAATGGCTGCTTATACCATTGCCATGCCTTGCTAAAGAGTCGTTTGATGTCCTCGTTTGCTAAGTAGGCGCACGGAATGAGGAAAAGAGTAATTACTGTGGCAAATAAAATACCAAACGCCAATGAGACCGCCATGGGTATGAGAAACTGTGCCTGAATAGAGCGCTCGAAAATCAGAGGTAGTAACCCTGCAAAAGTAGTGATTGAGGTTAACAAAATAGGGCGAAAGCGTGCTGATCCCGAATGGATCACAGCATCGTAAGCATTGGCTCCTTCTAGGCGTTTTTTGTTTGTGAAATCAACCATGACGAGAGAGTCATTCACTACCACACCAGCGAGGGCGAGCATCCCAAATAAACTCAGAAATGAGGGAGTTAGACCCAACAAAATATGGCCGGCAATGGCACCGACCGCACCAAAAGGAACTGCCAACAAGACAAAGAATGGTTGCAGTAGTGAACGAAATGGAATGGCGAGTAGGGCGTAGAGCGTGAAGATAAGGAGGGCGGCAGAAAACCAGATACGTTTCTTGTTTTCTGCATCTTCGGCGAGCATGCCGGCAAATCTCCATGTGACACCGGGCTCGGAGGCTGTCAGGGCATCTAGTTGCGGAGATATTTTTTTCCCGATGGTGCCAATGCTTACGCTTGAATCTTGGGGTGACGCCGAAACGGTAAGCACACGGGAGCCGTCAATACGGTTGATGCTGGGAGGAGTGAAGCCACGGGTAATTTTGGCGACAGATGACAGGCTGGTAGTTGCTCCATTGGGCAACGAAATGCGTAAGTCATCCAGGGTAGCAAGAGACTCACGTTGCTCTTCTGGTAGCATGACATAGACACGAATATTATCTTCTCCACGCTGAATGCGCTGAGCTTCCTCACCTATGAAGGCGCTACGAACTTGCCGAGCAAGGCTCTCTTGCGTTAGTCCAAGATCTCTGCCGTAGGGGAGAAGCTTCACCTGGAATTCATGCTGAGAGCGTTCAATGCTGGTGGATGCGTTCCGTATGCCATCGATTTCAGCCAGTGCGGCCTCTGTTTTGCCAGCGACTTCTGCCATCGCTGTATCATCATGTCCACGTAGTTCGATTTCTACATCCTCACGTTCTTGCATGAAGCTTCCACCAGAGCGCTCGGTGCGGATATTGAATGATCTTGCACCCTCGATTTCACCTACTGCCTGTCTCCATGCATCGGCAATGACCTTGTTGGTTGGACCTGGATATTTTCGGCTTCCTGGAGGGAGGATTTCTACAAGCACATAGCCGTGTTTGTCGTCCGCGCGTCCCCAGCTTGGCCAGCCTCCCGTTGAGCCCATGACATTGCCAATTAATGATGGCCCTTTTTCTCCATCAGTAAATTTGTCTCGCAGGCTGTAGGCGGCCGCAGTGATCTCCTTCACGCGCACAGCTGTTTGATCGAAACTAGTATCATCCTCCATGCGCAGCTGTGCGTAGATGAAGTAACGGTCGACAGATGGAACCGATTCGAAGCCCATGATACCACTGTTCCAGAATCCCATACAGGCTAGCCCGAGAGCTGCAAAAAGCGAGAGAGTGATGTAGCGCCAGCGAACACAGAAATCCAAGGTTGGCTGGTAAATGCGCTCGATTAGGAGATCAAGACCGCGGCTCACATTACGTTGAATTTTGGTGATAAATCCGTTTCCTTTTCGGTTTATTTTTAGGTGTTTGAGGTGGGATGGAAGGACGAGCTTAGATTCAATCAGCGAGAAAATCAGCACTGGAATAACGACGTAGGGGATTTGCTTGGCAAGAGTTCCCATCCATCCTGTCTGGAATGCAAGCGGAGCAAATGCGACGGCGGTTGTGAGGATTCCAAAAGTCACAGGCACAGCGATCTCTCTAGCTCCTGATACCGTGGCCTCTAGCGGATCCATTCCAGTTTTGAGTTTGGAAAAGATATGTTCCCCTGTAACGATGGCGTCATCCACGACAATGCCCAATACGATGATGAAGCCGAATAGGCTCATAATGTTTGCGGTGATTCCTAGCTCTGGCATCAGCATTAGAGCACCGGCGAAGCTTACTGGAACGCCAAGGACAACCCAGAAGGCAAGGGAAAGACGAAGGAAAATGCCAAGCAATAAAAATACGAGAACACTCCCCTGGAGAAGATTCCAAAACAGAGTAGAGATACGGCCACGCAGACTTACGGAATCATCATCCCATGTTGCGAGCTTCACACCCTCGGGGAAATTATCTTGTGCATTTTTGACGTATTCATGAACTTGGTCTGCGATTTTTAGAGCATTTTCATTGCTCTGTCGCTTGACCTCAACGATGGAACAAAGCTCACCGTTAAAGCGCGTAACCTTACGTTGATCATCAAAGCTGTCATGGACTTTGGCAATATCTCCCAAGCGAATCTCAGCGCCATTGTTTCGAGTAACAATGATGCTCTCAAACTGTCGCCGATCCATCGCTTGATTCGAGGATCTGAGAATAACGCGAGCGCTATCATCGCTGATAGTTCCTGCTGAGAGGTTTACCGAGCTCTGGCGAATGGCGCGGGAAACTTGGTTGATCGTAAGGTCATAATCGCGCAGGATTTCCTTGGAGATTTCTATGCTTATTTGGCGGGTGCGCCCGCCCAGGATATCAGCTTTAGAGATACCTGGAAGTGCTGTTAATTCATCACGAACTTGTCTGCCTGCCTCCAAAAGATCTCGCTCAGACATGTTACCAGAAATGACGACAGAAATGACCTCCATCCAGCTTGCCGTGTCAGGTATTCTGATACGTGGCGGATCGGTTTCCGATGGGAAGGTATTTATGGCATCTATGCGCGATTCAATTTCCGCTCGAAGCTTGTCCATGTCCGCATCATCTTGGACATCGATAAAGAAGCGCGCCTTACTTCGGCGTGCTTCAGCTCTGATGGCCTTGATTTCTGGCAAGCCCTTGAGAACATTTTCAACAGGGATGACGATTTTTTGTTCCACTTCAAGCGGAGCCCCGCCGCGCAGTGTGATGTCTACCCATACCTGTGATATCCTATACGATGGGGTTACCTCTGTGGGGATTTTAAAAAATACGGCATATGCGCCCGCAAGGAGAATCGCAACCATCAAGAAGTTGGCGGCGTAGTCATTGCGAGCGAACCAGCGGATCATGGTTATGGGGGTGATTACTTAGCGGGACGAATGCGCTTTTTGCCGATGCGTTTTGATACGCCATTGGTGGTGCGATTCTCAGGTTTGTC
>DPWT01000029.1 GCA_003527555.1 Verrucomicrobiales bacterium
TTAACCCAGCAAGTACTTTGCAGCTTGCTCGACGTCTTTGTCGCCACGGCCCGATAGGTTGACAATAATAATCGTGTCACCAGGAAGATCAGGAGCAATTTTAGAAATGTAGGCGATGGCATGTGATGTCTCAAGTGCCGGCAAAATACCTTCGGTCTCAGATAACTCTTTGAAAGCTGCAAGAGCCTCATCATCTGTCGCATATGTGTACTCAGCACGCCCGATATCTTTAAGGTAAGCGTGCTCGGGGCCCACAGCGGCATAATCCAACCCAGCACTCACCGAGTGGGTAAGTTCGATCTGGCCATCATCATTGGCCAGCAACCAAGTCTTAGAGCCTTGGAGAACTCCAAGCTTTCCTCCTTGGAATCTTGCTGCGTGTCGCTCTGGAATAATCCCATCCCCCCCTGCTTCAACGCCAATCATACGGACATCCTCGTCTTCAATAAATGGATGGAACAACCCTATAGCATTGGAACCCCCTCCGACGCAAGCGACCAGCATGTCCGGTAATCGTCCTTCCTGCTCCATGATTTGTTCACGTGCTTCGACTCCTATGACGCGGTGGAAATCTCGAACCATCATGGGAAATGGATGCGATCCTAACGCAGATCCCAAAATATAGTGGGTGTGTCCAACGGAAGAAACCCAATCACGAAGTGCCTCGTTTACAGCCTCTTTCAAAGTGGCCTGTCCACCAGTCACAGCAACAACTTTTGCTCCCAACAACTCCATACGCGCCACATTCAATGCTTGGCGCTCCATATCGACTTGCCCCATGTATACAATACACTCCATGCCAAAACGCGCGCAAACTGTCGCCGTAGCGACGCCATGCTGACCAGCACCAGTTTCTGCGATGATTCTCTTTTTACCCAAACGTTTGGCTAACAAAATCTGGCCAATAGCATTGTTGATTTTGTGAGCACCTGTATGGAGCAAATCTTCACGTTTAAGATAAATTTTAGCGCCACCCAGTTTCTCTGTCCACCTTTCCGCAAAATAGAGAGGCGTTGGGCGCCCACAATATTGCTTCAACAAGTAATCGAGTTCTTTTTGAAACGCAGGATCGGCCTTTGCTTTTTCATATTCAGCTGCAAGTACTTGCATCGGATCCATCAGCGTCTCGGGCACAAACATACCACCATAAGTTCCAAAGTGTCCGTGAGAGTCAGGAAGTTGCTTTTTTGTATCAATAGTAGCCACGCATTTCACTATGCCAGATATCGCCATTTCGCAAGCGATCATTCCCCTTAAACAATCAGAGCCTCCCAGACACAGCGATAGACTTCGCTGCGTGGCACCTTAATACCCCGCTCAAGTTGTTGCCAATCCGCCACGTCGAGAAGATCAAGCGTACGCTCACCGATAAGCCCTGGCAGAGCAGTGGCGGCCTTCGCACGGCGGCATGATAAAGAGCATGCGTAGTCGTGCCCTTCTTCAAGATAGCTCCTGGCACGAGCACGCCAGCGGGCAGCCTCTGCCATCATTACCGTCTTGTCGGAAGTATCGACTCCGGGAAGGTAACAACGACCATTTTTTAGATCATTAGGCAAATCACGTAAAATATTAATGAGCTGCAATCCTTTGCCGTAATTGGCACCCCAGCGGTGTAACCGAGAAGATTCTATACGGGAAAATTTGCCCAAGGATATTTCACCCACATCTGTCCAGAACTCACCGACACAGCCAGCGACGAGGTAGCAATATTCCTCCAACTCAGCGTCGAGAGTAAAGCGAAAATCATCGCGCAGCTCAAAGCGTTCAATATCTAGTCGTTGTCCACGAAGAATATGCTCCATCACCGTGAGAATTGCAGCATGGAGTCGCACACCTATACTTTTCTGGATTCCAGATACTGCCTCATAGTGCTCGGTATTCGCTGGCGCTTCTTGCCCAGCCAACGAATGAAACCAATCAATGACGCCGGAAATATTTTCCAGTAAGACCCGCTCACCATCGTGGGTTTGATGTGGTACAACCTCGTTTTGAACGCGCTCTACCCAGCTGGCTGATTCTGCTCCCTTCAGTATATCTGAAAAACCATCCAATAAATTTGCCCGTAGACTTGGATCCAGATCGGCTGTATCGGCGAGCGTATCTGAGGCACGCGCTAACAGGTAGCCCAGACTGATCGGCTCACGCATAGCACGGGGCAGCACCCGAATGCTTAGATAGAACGATCTCGAAACGTCTTTGAGTATTTTTTTACCGACAGACATGATCAGAGGATGGTGGATTTACAGGCCCAGAGGCTCGGATCAAGTTCGGTGTGTGCCCGTTCAATCACGGCATCCGCATGTTGATGATCTAAGAACGCAATCATCGTAGATCCTGACCCCGACATCATTGCCGCCTCCACCTTAGGTTGAGCCAGAAGCCAAACCTTCATCTCTGCGAGAAAACGATGTTTGTAGAAAACAGGTTTTTCGAGATCATTGACAATCTTGCCCCATGGCAAATTTTGCGCTGCATAATCGATACCATCGATAGATTCTGCATTGAGACAGTTTTTATAGGCATCCGGCGTCGACACACCAAAACTAGGTTTCATCAAAAGAATCTGTGTTCCAGCCAAGCCTTCAACAGAGATCGGCTCAACAAGTTCTCCCCTGCCCCGGATCATACATGACTGCTGGTAAATAAAAAAAGGAACATCGGAACCAATTTCAGCGGCCAAGCGTGCGAGTTTCCCTGATGAGAAACCAGCGTCCTCAAGGTCGTTTAGCGCCAACAAGGTGGTTGCGGCATCACTACTCCCTCCACCCATACCAGCACCGTGCGGAATTTTTTTTTCTAGAATAATCCGCCAACTACAAGCCCTGCTCATCTCGCGTTCGAATAAGCGTACGGCACGAGTTATTAAATTTGTCTCATCGAGGGGAATATCATGTGTCTCACAACTGAGTGAAAACATGTCACTTTTCTTAAAATGCAGAAGATCACACAAATCAAGCGACGCAATCAAACTTTCGAGCTCATGGAAACCATCAGCACGCTTACCCAACACATTGAGTGTAAGGTTGATTTTGGCTGGAGCTCTTCTAATTTCTTGATGCATGAAAGCACGGGCTAAATGACCCGCACTGGTGCTGGCACAGAAACCACTATCATTCCAGCAGATTGTGCCGCTATGATGCCAGCAGGTGCATCCTCAAGTGCTAGACAACGATCAGGTGCTATCTCCAGTCGCTCTGCAGTTTCGAGATAAATATCCGGTGCGGGCTTGCCACATTTCACATCGTTTGCTGTCACCACTTCGTCAAAAAGATCACTAAGACCACATATCTGAAGTGTTTTTTCAGCCACCAGACGCGTGCCGCCGGTAGCAACAGCCATCGGCATCTTGCCACGCTTGCTGCGTGCGAATTCGACTACTTCATCGATAATTACAACCTGATCGATATTCTTAAGAAATGCATTACGCTTATCCACAGCCACCTCCTCAGGGTCTAGCTGCAACCCGAACTCACCGTTGAGTTCTGTCACGATATCTTTGGTCGGCCTTCCTCCCATCGCATAAAATACATCCTCAGCAAATATATGTTGTGCATCTTGTCTTTTAAGCGCTTCACACCATGCAGCGAAATGCGCCGGCATGGAATCCACTAACGTTCCGTCTAGATCAAAAATCACGGCATCGTAGCCGTCCTGGGGTATGTTTAGGTCATTAGTATGATTCATTCCGCACGCGATATGGAGGGTTTTTAGCTAACGAGCAACCCAATAAATGAACCAATCTCCACGACCATAAAAATATCGTTCATTCTTAGACACTTACGCAAGATGATTTCTCCTAAAGCATGATATCTTCATCTTGATATTTACCACCAGCCACCCACTTTGTCTCATCAGCTGTGTTGGTAAAACTTACGTCACCCACGATTTTAACTCCATCCGCAAAGCGCACCGAACCCCTAATCTTCAAATGCTGGGCTCTGAGCAACGACGGCATGCCAAGCCCCTCAAGACTATCAACCATTTTATAATCATCACTCAGATCGATCACAGGAGGTTCGCCGGCACGCTCAGCAACTAGCGCAATACGTCCATCTGGCGTCTGCTCGTAGGCATCAGAGCGTAGCGCAAATAAATCCGAGGTCGTTTTAACAGGTGCAAATCGTGATCGCGGTACGCAAACCGCACTAGAACCGGGGAATGACTCAATGGCAGCACCCATCGCAATTTCAAGTTGTAACACGTTAGGCGACTCTCTGTTGCGTGGATCAACCGTCTTGGAGTTCTTAATCATCGGCAAAGGAAGCGCTCCGCTTGCTTTTTCTAACAATACTTTAAGAACATCCAATCGTATCCATAAACTATTCGTATTAAAGTATCGATGACGATTAATATTTTGAAAATCCTCCAGATCTTCATCGGCACACTGAGCAACTTCGCGCAACAGCATCTGCCCATCCAGATTTCTAACTGCAAGATGCCCACCCTTTTTATCAGCCTCGGTTCTGCGCGTCGCCTCCATGAGGAAAGGCAGGTCACTATCTGCGAAATAGCGAAGCAATCCAGCGTCAAGAACCGCACCCAAGTTGTCGGAGTTAGAGACAAAAGCATACTTCACTCCATCGGCAAGCAACGCATCAAGCCATCCACTTCCAGCAAGTGCAGCATACAAGTCGCCATGCCCCGGCGGACACCACTCGTGGTTTTGATCTTTTTCCCACTCAACTGGAAGCATCGTTTCCGCATCGATCTTGGGCACTTGGTTTTGCATCAGTTCGATATTTTCAGCACCCGAAAGATTCTGATCTTTATAAGATTCCATATGCTCAAGCGTGTCCTCCGAGGTGCTGAAGCTGTTCATGAGCAGAAAGCGCACCATCCCGCCCGTTTGTCCACGTAGATGGAGAATCTGATTGGCTATGATATCCAGAAAAGTCGTGCCACCTTTTACTGGTAAAAGGCTCTTTGCCTTCTGCAAACCCATGCTAGTGCCTAAGCCACCATTAAGCTTAATAACTACGGTCTTGGCCAGCAACTCAGGAGAGAAATCCTCATCCGCAGCTGCCACATCGGCAAAATCAGGTAAACTTTCACATGGCTTTATGCTGTCTTCTGCAATCATGCCATTCTCATCACGCTCAAGCGCATGATAGTTTTGTTCAAACGCTCGAATAGCAGCCTCATTCACACCTGCTGCTTCCATTTTATTTCGAAAAAAGATAAATTCACTCATGCTAGACATAACGGCATCTCCGTAGCCGTGGGCTACCTTAAATGAGTATTACGATCAACCTCAAACCACAACCGTCGTTGACTCAAGCAATCCGACAATTTTTTCAAGACCATCGCGATCCACTCCATCAAATGACGATTCTTCCGTCGAATCTACATCCAAAACCGCCACCACATTACCCGCAACATCCATGACAGGCACCACAATTTCACTCTGTGAGCGTGGGTCACAAGCAATGTGACCAGGGAAATCATGCACGTTATCAACAATCATCGTCTTCACCTCAGATGCCGCCGCTCCACATACTCCGCGGTTTAGCCCGATTCGCAGGCACCCAAGTGTTCCTTGGTATGGCCCAATCACCAGCTCACCATCGAGCATCCTATAAAAACCCACCCAATAAAAGTGAGAAAACCCCTGAGCCAGTAGTGATGCAATGGTAGCCATCGCCGCAATACTGTCATTTTCACCGTCCAGTACGGCATGGGATTTCTCGAAGACCTGCTGGTAACGCATCTTTTTTTCCATCGATGTCACGACGAATACGTGCCGGAATCATCACAAGATCACCAGATCAAAGAAACAAATTTTTGCATATTACAGAATTTACCATTTTCAAACTCGCAGAGTCCACTAAGTTGAATTCGTGAGCTACCAGGTCTTTGCCAGAAAATACCGCCCAAGAACATTCACCGACGTACTTGGGCAGGATCATGTGATTTCCACTTTACGCAATGCGATTAATCGTAATCGCCTCGCACATGCTTGGCTATTCGTAGGACCTCGTGGCACCGGCAAAACGACCACCGCGCGTATCCTAGCCAAGGCCCTTAATTGCCCAGGTGGCCCCAATGCTGAGTTTGATCCCGACGACCCTATCTGCGTAGAAATTGGCGAGGGCACTTCCCTTGATGTCATCGAAATCGACGGGGCGTCTAACAACTCCGTCGATAACATACGTGATATCCGTGAGAACGTTCAGTTCACACCAAGCCAAGGGAAATTCAAAATTTACTACATTGACGAGGTTCACATGCTATCTAATGCGGCATTCAACGCCCTGCTGAAAACACTCGAGGAGCCACCCGAACACGTGAAATTCATCTTTGCCACCACTGAACCCAACAAGATTCTACCCACTATTATTTCGCGCTGCCAAAGATTCGACCTACGCCCCATCCCCACAAGCACGATCGCTAAACATCTGCAGTTCATTGCAACCGATGAGGGTGTCAAACTCGACGATCCAGCTGCGTGGGCTATCGCTAAGGGTGCAGACGGCGGCATGCGTGATGCACAATCGATGCTCGACCAGTTAGTAGCATTCTGCGGAGATGAAATAACTGAAAAAAATGTCCTGGAAATCTTTGGCTTCACCTCACGAGAAACTGTTGCCAACCTAGCTACTCATATTGTTGGTAAAGATAGCCCAAGTGCACTGGGATTAATCCACAGCGAGGCAAATAACGGCAAGGAACTATCCCAGTTACTTGGCGAGTTGATCGGCTGTCTGCGGGCGCTACTAGTCACACGTATTGACTCCGCTGCCAGCAACGAAGGTTTTCCTGCCGAACTTTGGGACCCACTCGTTTTATTATCAAAGGACATCCAGACCGATCGCATCCTGGCACTCATCGATGTGCTCGCTGAATCCGAGGGCAAGATGAAATGGGCTGCCAACAAACGCCTGCACATGGAAATAGGTACTATAAAAGCTATTCAGTCGCTCAACGACGCGCGCATCAGCGATGTCATTAAAGCACTCGCTGGCTCCGGACCCATTAATCAGCAAACACCCTCTAATCCCGAAATACCCTCTACAACGAGCGACTCACCCACACCGAGCGCAAGTGGCTCTGCGCCCTCGCCCGAAGCGCCCAGCCCTAATACCCCCAAACCAGAAACTCCCAAACCAGAAACCACCAGTTCATCTGCTCCAAAACCCGAACCTTCTCACAAAAAGGGCCTCGATGCACTCATCGATGACGCACCTGAGGAGCCCGCTGTTTCAGAATCTTTACCTATACCCAACCCTGAACCAGATACAAAGGAACCGGAACCAAAGACAGAAACTAACTCCAGTGACGATTCCTTCTATGAGGATCCGCTCATTCAAAAAGCCTTAGATGTTTTCAAGGGCACCCTAAAAAAGTAAGCACCAAGCTCAAATCACTAAATAACAAACACTCATTAGTCACCTCACGACATTTATTATTCAATTATGGACATTCAAAAACTCATGAAACAGGCCCAGGAAATGCAAGCTGGGATGCAAAAAACACAGGAAGAACTCTCTGCTAAAACAGTCGAGGCGAACGTGGGCGGCGGCAAGGTCAGCGTGATTGCTAATGGCTCCGGGGAGGTGCAATCCATTACCATCGACCCCTCTGTCGTTGATCCTGAGGACGTCGAATTCCTGCAAGACCTAGTGCTTTCAGGCGTGCAAGAGGCCATTGCCAAAGGCAAAGAAATGGCCACAACAGAAATGTCTAAACTCACCGGTGGGCTGGGAATTCCCGGAATGTAACCACTCATTTCACTGATCGTTCTAGACCGATAGCCGATTACTCTGAAACTATGCACCGCTGGCTTCCACGATTTTTGATCGCAGCCTCGCTTGCGCTGCATGCATTTACTGCGGCCTGTTATATATGCCAGCCAGATACAATGGCCGCATTTACGGCTTACCCAATCTGGATATGGTGCACCGTTGGCCTGATTTTTCCCGCAGCAGCTTTTGTCGGATGGCGCGCACCGCTGTCACTGATGTTGGTTATGCTGTGGACAATCACATTTCTAGTGGGCTCTGATGAAGCACATTCCCTCACACACATAGGTTACGAAAAACCTGAAATCGGCCCAGCAAAATCTTACAAGTCGCAAGACATCTTGCGTGTTTGCACTCTTAATTGGGGAACACACTACCAAACTGAGGCAGGTATGCTTGCGCAAGCTGAAATCGTCGCCTCTTACCACCCAGACATTGTTTTTCTGCAGGAAATTCACCCATGGCAGGCACAAATAATCGCAGACAAATTATACAGCGGTGGTGGCGACTATCGTACTGGTGCTGACACGGCAATCATCACACGTTGGAAAGTTCATCTCGTAACACATACCCCCATGCGACACAGCCAGCACGTCACCCTCATGCTACCAAAAAACCGCACGCTGGACTGCGTCAATTTCCATCTACGTTCTGCACTCAGCGAAATGCGCTTGTGGAAAAAAAGCACCTGGAAAAATCACTCAGCAAGCCGAGAGCTTCAGCGCCGTGAAGTGCAATACAGCCTCACTCGCCTTCAGAATACAACTGCCTTTCCCACCAATCCCGTAATCTGCGCGGGCCACTTCAACGCAACCGCATCAGATCCATTGCATGACTTGTTACGCATTCACTTTAACGACTCATTTTCCGAAGCCGGCACTGGCTGGCCAAATACGTGGCAGAGCTCATTCCCGCTGCATCGCATCGACTACATATACACATCACCATTGCTGAAAGCAGTTCGTTCCCATACCGTCCAGATTCCCCGATCAAACCACCACATGGTTGTATCAGATTTTCTGCTTATCCCCTAATCTCAGTAATTTTTAAGCTAACATCCACAAACACCAAACCATTGCCATTCAAGATTCACAATAGCTGCCCCGATACGGAGGCTCGCACTGGCACATTGGCCACTGCTCACGGCAATATCCCAACACCAATTTTCATGCCTGTGGGCACCCAGGGGATGGTTAAAACCCTCTCACCAGACGAATTAATCGATGTTGTCGACGCCAAAATCATCCTCGGTAACACTTACCACTTATACCTGCGGCCAGGCCTCAACGTCATTCGCGAAATGGGAGGGCTTCATAAGTTTACCACCTGGGAAAAACCTATCCTGACAGACTCCGGTGGATTTCAGGTTTGGTCGCTCGCCAAGCTAAGAAAGATTTCCGAGAATGGTGTCGAGTTTTCCAACCACCTTGATGGTGCAAAGACTATGCTTACTCCTGAACTCAGCATGGAAATTCAAGCCACACTGGGCAGCGACATAGCCATGCTCTTCGACGAATGCCCACCCTATCCATGTGAGGAAAAATACGCAGCCAACTCGCTCGGACTGACCACTCGTTGGGCGCGGCGATGCAAGGAATGGCACGAAGCAAATGCTAGCAATCATGTGCCTTGGCAACTCAACACTCAGACCGAAACACTTCATAATAATCTGCCGCAGCAAATCTTCGGAATCGTTCAGGGAAGTACCTATGCAGATCTCCGTGAGCAATCGGCCAAGGAGCTCGTCGAAATCGGATTCGATGGCTATGCAGTCGGTGGAATATCCGTAGGTGAGCCTGAGCACGAAATGCTGCGCGCCATAGAGAATGCTGTGCCGTTCCTCCCCAAAAACAAGCCCCGTTACGCCATGGGACTGGGCACACCGCCACAGATGCTTGAGATGATAGCCCGCGCAGAGCTGAGTTGGGCTTC
>DPWT01000155.1 GCA_003527555.1 Verrucomicrobiales bacterium
GTACATCTAGAAACAGGCATCATGGCTCCGAAACATGACCTCTACTGCGAATCCACGAAAAGTATCTATCGACGCAGTAATAAGGAGTGGGACTACGCAGGATATGCGAGCAGTTTTATGTTCTCCCCGATTTTGAAAAAGCCAATAGCCATCGCAAAGCTACCCAACGATCTGGCCAAGCCCGGAACGGAGGTGGATATCGAAATCTCTGTGATCCGCAAGCCACACAACGTATTAGCCACGGTGCAGCGCATGCCATTTTTTGATCCTGCACGCAAAACCCAACGCCCGGAAGGAGGAATCACATAATGAAATCGGATACACAGTATGATGCTATCGTCATTGGCGGCGGCCACAATGGACTGATCAATGCTGCCTATCTTGCCAAAGCGGGGTTAAAAACAATAGTCCTTGAACAGCGACCATTAGTCGGCGGGGCCGCCATCACAGAGGAACTGATTCCAGGATATAAGTTCACCACATTTTCGTATGCGCTCAGCTTGCTACGACCAGACATTGTACAGGATCTTGATCTCGCGGCGCACGGTTTGATGGTGCTACCAATGACCAACACCTTTCAGCCCGGATTCAACGGAGAATACATGCTGTTAGGCCCGAACAAGGATGCAAACTTTCATGAGATTTCGCGCTTTTCAACTGAGGATGCAGAGTCTTACCGCGACCTCAGCCACCTGATCAATCGTGTTTGTCATGCGCTGATGCCTTTGGTCGATTCCATCCCACCAAATAGCATCAGCCAAGACCCCGCCGATCTCGCGGAGATGGTTCAGCTGAATGAATACATCGATGGCCTACCGTCGGATATACGTGAGATGATACAAAAATTCATCAACTGCAGCGCAGCAGAAATACTCGATGAATACCTTGAATCCGATTTGCTCAAAGCACAGATCGCATCAAGTGGCATCATCGGCACTAAGGCCGGGCCGCGCTCAAAGGAATCCGGCTTAATCTGGCTTTTCCATAAGCTCGGCGAATACGATGGTGAACAAGGTGAGTGGGGATTCCACAAAAATGGTAATGGCGGATTCACCCAGGTTCTTGCCCGCGCCGTCGAGTCCTTTGGCGGCACGATCCGCACAGACTGCGGAGCCGAACGCGTGATCTATGCCAATGGCAAATCCTCCGGTGTGCTACTCCAAGATGGCACTGAATTAAATGCGCCAGTCGTCGTCAGCGCTCTCGATCCAAGGCGCACCTTCATGCAGCTGGTCAATCCGAATGATCTGCCGGATGACTTAGTTAAACACATTCGAGATTTCAAATTCCAAGGTAGCGCATCAAAGGTAAACTTTGCCTTGTCAGCACTTCCAAATTTCCCAGGCCTTGATGGTCGTACGGATATCTTCACAGGCTTCACCAATGTTGGCCCGTCGATTGACTTTCTTGAGGAGGCATTCGCAGATTGCCAAGCAGGCAGATTCAGCCGCAAACCATTTATCGATTGCTGCATACAATCCACCGTTGACCCTGACATGGCTCCACCAGGCAAGCATGTGATGTCATGCTTTGTAATGTATACCCCCTATCATTTGGCAGATAGCGACTGGGATAGCGAACGGGAAAACCTTGGTGATGCCGTGCAAGCATGCCTGGAGGAATTTTTCCCTGGATTCAACAAGCTTGTAGAACACCGCGAAATCGTTACGCCACTCGACATCGAGCGTGTCGTTGGACTGAGCGAAGGTAATATTTTTGCTGGGGAAATGTTTACCCCGCAGATGTTTCTTAATCGCCCGGCACCTGGCTGGAACCAGTACCGCACGCCTATCGACGGATACTATCAATGCGGCTCCGGCACGCACCCTGGCGGTGGCGTCATGGGCGGGGCAGGAAAACTTGCTGCGCGAAAAATTCTTAATGACTTTGAGTCCATCACCTCACTATAACCGATCCATGAAAAATACATTATTCATAGCCTTTTGTTTCTTATCTTTACCATTGATCGATGCCGCACCTGAACACGCATGTGGATTTGACACCAAGCACATCAACGAAAAGTCTAACATGTGGCCATTCGAAAATTACGGCAAAGTTTTCAATGTTGATCACAACAAGCAACGATTTGTGTTTATTAAAAATACAGTCTACGATGAAAAGGATCATCAGAAGGTAATTGGTCGTGCTAAAAATTGTGTTTACTGGTCGAAGGATACGATTTTTATGCACAAGAATGCGATCAAAGACTTCAGTAGTATCAAGACCCCAGTGATCATACGATTTTTTGTGGGTAACCCAAAAGAAGCAGAAAAGATGTCGCGCGGTGACGATTTCATATCCAACAAAGCGACTATTTTTTTAGATGCTAAAAATACCGTTGGTATTGAAACAGGCGAAAAAGAGGTCGTAGGCTTGTTCACTCCCGACAGCGCCACCTCGGGAACATTACTCATCAAATCCAAATCAATCAAAGTGAAGACGACCTGGCGTTTTCCAAAAATAAGCACCAAAAGAGCCGTTACAGCCAATGCGTTGAATCAAGGTTATTGGTCGGCACGCATCACAGGATCTGAAAGCGGCGACAAATTTGTCGCCGAACATATCGAACTCACCTCCCTTCCTGACCCGCGTAAGAGCGATGACCCCAAACTCCCTCGTCTATTAGTTATCGGCGACTCCATTAGTATGAACTATGGTAAAGCCGCCAAGGAAGCTCTTAAGGGTGTCGTTAATTACCACCGCAACGAAGGCAACAGCTTCTCATCAAACTACGGCACCCAGTATGCCTATTATTGGTTAGGAAACTACACCCAAAAAGGTTTCCAGTGGGACGTGATTCATTTCAACCATGGATTGCATGATCTCAAGCAATCTGGTCCAGGCGCTCCGTATGCAACACCCTTAGAAAAATACAAAGCATACCTCAGAACCGAAATTGAAATCCTAAAAAAGACCGGCGCTACTTTAGTCTTTTGCACGACCACCCCTGTTCCTAATAATAGTGGTGGGGCATACGGTCGGCAAAAGGGAGCTGAAGTTGCTTTCAACAAGGCCGCCCTAGAGGTGATGAAGGATTACCCTAATATTCAAATCAACAACCTTTGCAAAGTCGTCAACGACTCTCCCGTCTTTGATAAATTCAAAACCGGCTCGGACGTGCACTACTACAAAGAAGAGGAACAAAAAGTTCTCGGAAATGCCGTTGCCAATGCCGTCAAAAAAGCTCTACAATCAAAGAAATAAAATGATCTCCAAATATAAATCAACAACGGCACTTCTGATAGCATTCGGCTGTCTGTCACTGCATTCGGCGTCCGCAAAAGAAACTAAGCTCGCTGTTAAAGCTGGCGAAAAAATCGCCTTCATGGGCGACTCCATCACCGCAGCGGGCAACAGAAAAAATGGTTATGTTCAGCTTGTGATGCAGGCGCTTAATCAGGAGGGCCTCAAACTCACCCATGTGCCTGCAGGGAAATCAGGACACAAATCCAATAACATGCTCGCCCGTCTCGATAAGGATGTGCTCAGCAAAGACCCCAACTGGATGCTCCTGAGCTGCGGTGTTAATGACGTGTGGCATTTCACACTAACACTTGGAAAACGCACATTCGAGGGCGTCACCTTGGCCGACTACAAAAAGAACATCAGCACCATCATCAAGAAAGCGCAGGCCGCCGACATCAAAGTCATGATCCTGACCTCTACCATGATCGGTGAAGACCCCCATAAAGAAACTAACAAGAGACTCATTCCCTATAACGATTTCCTCAGAGAGATTGCCAAAGAAAAGAAATGCCTCATCGCAGACCTCAGCAAAGACATGCACGAGCTAGTCAAAAAAATGCCCGATGAAAAGGGTAAGGCTCGGATGTTTGGCGAACCAAAATACTCGCGGAATATCAAAAACAAGATTACTTCCGATGGATGCCATATGAACAAGCTC
The DNA here is from genome assembly GCA_003527555.1 of Verrucomicrobiales bacterium. Lineage (GTDB taxonomy): Bacteria > Verrucomicrobiota > Verrucomicrobiia > Verrucomicrobiales > Akkermansiaceae > Oceaniferula. The sequence goes on from DPWT01000155.1 coordinate 3,905, forward strand.
GGTAATATAATGATGGCAAAAGGAATTTTAAAAGCATTCGGTCTAAGTAACAAAAAAATCGCCGCCGCTGAAGCATCGTGGCTTGGCAAGTAGCCATGTACAATGCTAAACGATGTCTGTGACACTGGGCAATAGCCCAACAAACATGAGTTGTTGAGTTGCGCTGACCGTCGCACCCATGACACTTTTTTGGCTCGTTCATGAGCAAAGTCATCACCTCATGCTGACCGCAAAGAAACTCCCGATCGTATGTGTGGGGATTTCTGTTCAACGCCTGATCTACTCCATGGGTAGAGCCGCAATCGAGTGCTCATACCAGTCCTGCATGAGTCGTAATTTCCCCAAACGTAATTTCAATGGTCAAGCTACACACACGCATCACTAACTCGCTGGATTTGCGAGTAAGAGTGGTCACCCTTTAATTTTGTTATGAAACTTTGGGCCATCCTGCACATGATGTGAAATGAGAATTCCTGTGGATGGGTCAATGACATAGCTAGCAGTCCAGCCTTCAGCACTATCACCCAGATCTATATAGACACAAATATTTTCCCCATGGGTAACTAAACCCATACTTTTGCTGATACTGTTCCTTTGTGAGCACAGGTAACCAAACATAGCGCGCGGCACTACGGCACCTCTACCATCAACAGAAATGATCAGCGAATCTACAACCAACTTCGGTGGAGGAGTTCCCATATCTCCATACCATCTGGAGACTGAGGTATCAGTTCCTATGTCATAAGGTCGCCATGACAGCACTGCAACGACATCTTTATCATCAAACTTTGCCCTCATGATTTCACGTGCCCCACTAATTTGATGATCCACCCCAGGAACTACTGTCATCTGTGAGACCGCATTACTAGGCGTTCCCGAATTTACCCCTGAAATTTGATGGCAGGAAACCAACAAGCAGATCGCGCTTCCGATAACAGTAAATAGCAGTTTTTTCATATCCATTATGATCGATATTATGTAACTAAAGTCAAGACAACCTATCCTATGAAGCTTTCACGTTTTCTTTACCATCATACTAAACACGGCAAACATGAGGTTCGGCGCGTTATAGCTTCGGGAAGCGTCATGGTTAATGGAGCAGTCGAGAGAGACAGTCAGCGTGAGGTTGATGATTTCACTCATGTGACTATTGGGAATAGTATTCTGCGAGATACTAAACCCGCCTATGTAATGCTGCACAAACCAGCTGGGTACCTCAGCGCCACCAAGGATCCTGAACACCGCACGGTGATGGAGCTCATCAATGTGCCGGAGACTCTGCATATCGCAGGACGACTTGATCGAGCAAGCACCGGGCTACTTCTTTTAACGAATGACGGAAAGTGGTCGCGCGCATTGACTGAGCCAAGGGAAGGTGTGCCAAAAACCTATCTTGTCACCACCGCAGAACCCATCACCAAGGAAACATCCATACATTTTCAGCAGGGTATCTACTTTGCTTATGAGGACCTGACGACTCAATCTGCCGAGCTGGAAACCCTAAGTGAACTTGAGGCAAGGCTGACAATACACGAGGGACGTTATCACCAGATCAAGCGTATGTTCCACGCCGTCGGGAATCGAGTAACCTCACTACACCGAGAAAGCGTTGGTAGTATCCAGCTTGACCCGAGTCTCAAGCTAGGCGAGTGGAGACATCTGACAAAAAAGGAAATCACAAATTACGTGTGATGGTTGGTCGCTCCTAACAATTATTAATATAAACGAGCCTCTACTTGCTTATTCGTTCGAATCGTTATCCCCTTTGCCACCAAATAATCAATAGTCTTTACCTTGCGCACTTTGATCAACGGATTTTCGCCAAGTATCAAATATCTTGGTCATCTTTGACAGAACTTCCGGCTTTTCCGCCACAAGGTTATTTTTTTCCGAGGAGTCCTTGCTAAGGTCATAGAGCTCCCATTCTTTGGCCTTTTTATTTTTTTTCCCTCTGTAGATCTTATATTGATTACCAATCAAGGACGACTGTCCTGCGTAAATAAAACCAATGGGTGAGGGACGTTCATTTATTGTTCCATCGATTAGTGGGAGCAGGCTAACACCATCGATTGGGCGAGCATCGGGCATCGTAAAACCAGTGATTTTCATGATGGTAGGAAAATAGTCCATCGTTCCTGCGGGAAATGCTGTACGCCGTGTTTGTTTAATGCGTGCCGGCCACTCGATTAAACCCGGCACACGGATACCACCCTCTTTCAAGCTACGTTTTCTTCCTGAGAAATTTGCGGACGATCCAGGGTCACCAGTTTTTCCTTCCGGGCCGTTGTCGCTGGTAAAAGCAAGCAGGGTATTTTCCGCAATCCCCATATCACGCAGAGCCTTTCGGAGTCTTCCGATCTGGTCATCCACCGCCGTCACACATCCGTAGTAGTTTGCATGATAAGCATCTATGGCATTAGGATAGAGATTCGTATGTTCCTTTCCAGCAACGACAGGAAGGTGTGGCGCATGCAACCATATGACAGCGAGGAATGGTTTGTCAGACTTTACGCATTTCTCAATAAACGGAATGGCACGATCCATAATGATTTTTGAATCATCACCTGCCAAGGTCGTGGGATTCACCATTTGATCTGGTCCTGTCCAGTAATACGTATTGTATGAAACACGCGCATCACCCTGGCGGATTGGCCACCATCCTCGCTGAGATGACTTACGAAAGTCACCTTTTACAGTTGCTCCCGGTTTTACCATCGGATCGTAAGTTGGAGTTTTTGCCTCAGTGGCAAAAGTTACATCCACACCATGCTCCCACGGCGGCGAGTAGTCTTTCACTCCCTTCGGACCACCACGATTGGATTCTTTAACGGTTTTAGTCAATGTGCCGAGGTGCCATTTGCCAAAATGACCCGTGCAATAACCTTTCGATTTAAGCGCTTCGTAAATAGTAACCTCCTCAGACTTCATGTGCCCTTTGTTCGCATTTACAATTCCGTATCGGTATGGGTTTCTCCCCGTCACTACACTCCCGCGTGTGGGCGAGCACACGGCGGACGCAGCATAGAATCGATCAAACACCAGCGACTGGCTTGCCATTTTATCGAGTTGCGGGGTTTTGATTTTTTCACCTCCGTTAAAACCAACATCACCCCAACCAAGATCATCACACATGACTAATATGATGTTAGTTTTTAATGAAGTTTTCACTCCTAGCACTTGCGATACAGGCGCACCGATCACTGCAAGCAGCGTAAATCCGCATGTTACTATAACGATGAGTGGTTGGCTCATTTCTTAAAAACTTCGAACTCAGGATTTACGCATTTTTCTGCCCAACGTTTGTAAACAGCACGCAGATTTTTTTCCGACTCCGGTTGCTCTCCTTGATCACCCGTTTCCTTAATCCATTTATTCAGTAGTCCACGATGACGTTTAAGTTCAGCCGTGAAATCAGGGTTTCCCGCGAGGTTATTCACTTGGTACGGGTCTTTTTCCATGTCGTATAGCTCCTCGGCAGGGCGCTTACCAAAAAATGCCCACTCGGGGATTTTGCCGAGTTTTCCGGATGCGTGCAGCTCGCGGAGTCGCTTGGTCGGTCCTTGTGGGTCACGGTATTGTGCCTGCAACAAAATTCTATCAGTTAAAAAATTACGAATATAACGAAACTTCTCCGTGCGCACCGTGCGGATGCGGTCGATTGTGTAATCACAGCGGTCGCGTGCGGACACGACGTGATCGCGTTTTTGGTATCCCTCTGCAAACAAATCTTGCCCGTGCAAGTAATCGGGTAATTCGATCCCCGCCAAAGCCAGAGTTGTGGCGGAGATGTCGAGCGCGCTGATCATTTCCTTGCGAACAGCCTTCTCAGGAATACCTGGCCCTGAAATGATCAGCGGCACATGCACACCACCCTCGTAACAAAACTGCTTGTGGCGCAGCGAGTGGTTGTTGCCGTGATCCGAAAAGAAAAAGACAATCGTATTATCTAACAAACCATCATCCTTCAGCCGGTTCATTATTTTTTTTACGTCCTGATCAGTAATCCGCACAGTGTCGAAGTGGTGTGCCCACTCCTTCCTAAACATCGCTTCGTTCGGAAAGTAAGGCGGCACTTTCATTGTTGATGGATCGACTTTATCCATCAGCCCTCTGGTTCCCGCTTTACCTCCTTTTAGCTGAATCTGCCCAAACCATGGTTTACCCTTCGTCACCCCAACCCAGTCCATCTTGCCTACTTTTATCGCAAACCGCTGATTTTTCCCCGGCTTAAGTTTTGGGTTACCCACAGAGTAATGCTCGTCTCGCTTGTAGATAAAATTATAGTCATCTTTGCCTTTGTTGAACGTCTCATACCCATGCTCACGGAAGATTTGAGGTAAGGTCTTGATGCCTTCTGGCAAATAAATCTCAGATTCCTTTGTCCGTGATGACCGATGCTGGTGCGTTCCGGTCGTTGTTTGAAAAACGCCGGTGATCATCGCAGAGCGGCATGCCGAACAGACCGGTGCGGGAACGTAACAGCGGGTAAAGCGCACTCCTGTCGCGCTTAGTTTATCAAGCGCGGGGGTCTTCCCCGCATTGACCGTGTGGCCGTAGGATTCCATCCACGGGGACAGGTCTTCGCAGTAGATCCAGAGGATGTTGGGTTTCTGAGCAAATACAGACGAAGCGAGTGCCATTAGAATGGCGACTGGAAGGATGGTTCTAAAAATCATGTTTATTAAACGGGTTTCGCTCCTCATATGTTTCCGAAAACGATGGCGGGCGTCCAGATAAATACTCATCTGCGTGTGTTCGCGATGGTAGGGCGGATTGGCCCCAATCCGCCAGACTACGTCATAACTTGTTATGCAGGGAATGATAACACTGCATCTGTTAGAAATGTGTCTGGCTCGGCAAAGGCAATAGCTCCAACTCGGCGGATTGAGCCAATCCGCCCTACCCGCATGCCCGTGGAAAGAGTGTCTGCGCTTATGTTTTTACAACCCCGCTTCGGCCTTACGGGCTTTTTCAGCACGCTTACGCACGTGTGGATCAAGGATACGCTTACGAATGCGAAGATGACTTGGCGTTGCCTCCAACAGTTCATCAGCCTCGATGTATTCGATAGCGCGTTCGAGGGACATTTTGATCGGAGGTGCAAGCCCTACCGTGATACCCTTGGTAGCGGAACGGTGGTTGGTCAGGCTCTTCGCCTTCACAGGGTTGACTGGGAGGTCATCCTTGCGTGGGTTTTCGCCGATGACCTGACCCTCATAAACTTCATCACCTGGAGCGACAAAAAGTTTGCCGCGCTCAGCAATAGGAAGAAGTGAGTATGCCATTGCAGTTCCAGTGTTCATGCTAACTAGTGTGCCGGTCTGGCGGGTGGTGATTTCTCCGCAGTGTGGAGCATATTCCTTAAACAGGTGTGACATCACTCCGTGACCACTGGTTAAGTTTAGCAGTTCAAATTCGAAACCAATCAACCCCCGAGTGGAGATGGTAGCCTCGATGGTAGCTCCGTGGGCATTGCTACCCATGTCCTCGATGCGTGCACGACGATTGGCCAACGACTTCATAACACCACCAGTATATTCCTCAGGAACTTCTACAAAAACAGATTCAAATGGCTCCTGCACCTCGCCGCTTTCACTTTTCTGGGTAATGACCATCGGGCGGGAAACGAGCACTTCATAGCCCTCCCGACGCATCGTTTCTACCAGCACGGAAATCTGCATTGCGCCACGAGCCGAAACTTCAAAAACACCAGCTTTGTCGGTGTCGGCCACTTCAATCGATACGTTGGTCTGCAATTCACGATCAAGGCGGTCTTTGATGGCTCGTGAGGTGACATGCTTCCCCTCACGACCTCCGTAAGGCCCATCGTTAATAGAAAACTGCATTTTAACCGTCGGAGGATCGATCGCTACAAATGGAAGTGCCTCGGCATCTCCATCTGCAGAGAGAGTTTCACCAATATCGATATCTTCAAAGCCAGCGACACCAACGATATTTCCAGCCACACCTTCAGCCGATTCCTGATTTGAGAGTGAACTGTATTCAAAGACCTTGGTCACCTTACCCCGCTGCGTGGTGCCGTCTTTACGCAAGCGGAAAACACTATCACCTTTTTTGACTGAACCTGACTGGACTTTACCCATGGCAACACGGCCTACGTAGTCATCCCAAGAAATATTAGACGCCAGCATCTTGAAAGGAGCATTGGGATCAGATTCAGGGGCATTGACGTGTTCAACGATAGTTTCTAAAAGCGGGATCACGTCTTTTTGCTCATCATCGAGAGATTTGACAAAAAAACCATTCTTAGCGGAGCCATACACAAATGGGGCTTCGAACTGGTCCTCGTTAGCTTCGAGCTCAAGGAATAGCTCCAGCACCCGATCATGTACACCCAATGGATCTGAGTGATCACGGTCGATTTTATTAACCACTACAATCGGCGTTAACCCTTGCTGAAGTGCTTTTCTGAGAACAAATCGGGTTTGTGCCTGTGGCCCATCATGGGCATCGACAAGCAGCAGAACACCATCGACCATTTTCATCACGCGCTCAACCTCGCCACCGAAGTCAGCGTGACCTGGCGTGTCGACGATGTTAATGGTATAGTCACCCCATTTGACCGAAGTATTTTTTGCTTTGATGGTAATGCCCTTCTCTCGCTCGAGATCCATCGAGTCCATAGCCCGTTCCCCAGCCTGCTGGTGATCACCATAAGCGCCACCGGCCTTAAGCAGCTCATCCACGAGAGTAGTTTTGCCATGGTCAACGTGAGCGATGATAGCGATGTTACGAATATTCTCTGTCATAGTGAAAGCGGGTATCGGTGAGTAAAATTAGATGGAGAAGCGGGCGGAGACTCATTGATTTTCTGTGAATTGCAACAACGAAATCCAGAACTCAGAATAGCATACAAATGAAATGCCGCAGATTATTGTCATTGGCGAGGGCTATTCATGCGTAGCTATCAGCAGCACGGGCAATGAAAATTTACTACTTGGATGATTATAAGTGAACTTACTGCTTAGCTCATGTCCAATGTTACTTGGACGGAAGGCGCCTCAGTATGCTGCGCACATAAAGAATTGTAACCACGGCCATTGCTGCATTGATTGCGATCGAACTCCACCAGAAACTAGCAAGGTTGACGTCCAGAACGACTACAACAGTATAAAAAACAGGTAAGGGCAGAAGGATTTTACGTACGATGGATTCCACAAATCCATACATCGGACGTTTAAGCGCCTGCAAGCATCCAATATAAATAAAACCAGCCACATATGCCCACTGAATGAAAGTGACAATACGCACATATTCTTTACCAATTTCGATAACATCAGGATCATCAGTAAATATTTTCACCAAAGGCGCCGCAAAAACAAACATTAGCACAGATGCGGTAACGATCAGCACGAACCCATAACGCGTGCAAAGTGAGATACACTCACGCACACGACTCATTTCCCCAGCCCCATTGTTTTGACCCACAATGGAGACAATCGCAGAGCTAAGACCAATCGCAGGCAGCAACACGATCTGCTCAATTCGTGTGCCTATACCAAACGCCGCGACAGCAGCTTCACCATAAAATTTCAGATAATAGGTTGTTACAAAAAAACCAAGCGCCACAGACATCATGTTGAAGCTTGTGGGTATCCCCTGCTTAAGTATTTCACGATATACATGAAGCTTTGGTGCCAGATGGGCCAACAGCCCATTCACAAGATATCTACGGCGAATAACCACCGAGAGCAAATAGAGCCCGCCAACAGCTTGAATACTCACCGTCGCCCATGCAATACCAGCCATTCCCATCGCCGGTAAACCAAAGCCTCCATAAAGAAACCACGGATCAACCACAAGGTTAGCAAAAAACCCAATCACTAACACTCTGCCAAAAGTTTTGCTGTCCCCATGCGCTAACAGAATTGCATTGCTCATGCTGCTCAACAGAAAGAATACCGCGCCCAAGAATAACGGCTTGATGTAACTTAGTGCAAGATGCAG
>DPWT01000028.1 GCA_003527555.1 Verrucomicrobiales bacterium
GATGCCTCAAAATTTGGGATGCCTCAAAATTTAAAACTAAGGGAAATTTGGGTTGACATGTCATTTATTGCCTCCTAGTTTGCGCGCCCCTCAGAGCGAGGTGGGCAGTGCATCCTGATTATGGATTCATCACCCTGGGAAGCCAGCAAAAGTATGCGTTTTCAGCATGCCAAGCTATTTTTTAAAACCACTACTCCAATATAACCAACCATGAAAACCTTTTCAGCAAAGGCCCACGAAGTTGAGCGTAAATGGTATGTGATCGACGCCACAGACAAGGTGCTTGGTCAGGTTGCCGTCGAGGCAGCCATCCTATTACGCGGCAAGCATAAGCCCATCTTCACCGCACACGTCGATACCGGCGATTACGTCATCATTACCAATGCCGAGAAGGTTGTCCTGACCGGTAATAAAGAGACTGAGAAAATCTACACGCACTACACCGGTTATGTTGGTAACCAGAAGGTAGAGACACCCAAAAAGGTGCGTGCCCGCCGCCCGGAGCTCCTGCTAGAGCGTGCCGTCCGCGGCATGATCCCTCACAACAAACTGGGTGATGCCATCTACAAAAAACTCAAGGTTGTTGTCGGCTCTGAGCACGGTCATGATGCACAGCAGCCAGAGTCCTACGAAATTGGCTAAACCTTAAACATTCTAACTTTAACTAAATTTTCTCATGAGCGAAGCTACTACACACTGTGCTACTGGACGCCGCAAGACATCCGTCGCACGCGTTTGGATTACACCAGGAACCGGACGTATCACCATCAATAACCGTCCTTTTGAAGAGTATGTCCCTACGGTGACACTCCAAAACTCACTGCTTGAGCCTTTTCAAAGAGCCAAGCTTACCAATAAGTTTGATGTCAAGGTCGTCGCCAAGGGTGGCGGTATGACAGGTCAAGTTGGAGCAATCCGCCTTGGCATATCACGAGCTCTGTGTGAGCACGACGAAGAACTTCGCCCAGCACTCAAGGAAGCTGGTTTAATGCGCCGTGACCCACGTCAGAAAGAGCGCAAGAAATACGGTCAGCCAGGTGCGCGTAAGAAGTTCCAATTCTCCAAGCGTTAATCCATACCAGAACCTCAATATACCATGTCAAAGCATTCATCATTAAAGACAGCTGGCGGAGCCAGCGGAAAGCGTTCTGTGCTCAAGCGATTTGAACGCATCAAGCTGCTCAAGCAGCGTGGTCAATGGAAGAAGGGAGCCAGCCCAATTGGCCTCCCCAAGACCAAGCCAGAAGCATAAGCTTTAAATAATTTATTACAACCCGCCCAATGAAATCCATTCGGGCGGGTTTTTTTGTCCACTTTCATTTAATCGAACATGAGCAACCCAGCACAAGGAACCCGACTAAACAAGTTTTTAGCCTCATGCGGCGTGGGCTCGAGGCGTGCGTGTGACGCCATGATCCAAGAAGGTGGAGTATATGTAAACAACGCGATTTGTGTTAATCCCGCAACGCGCGTCACATCGGATGATACGGTGCGTGTAGGTAAAAGGATTGTCACACCGAGATCCACAGAAGTTGTTTTGTTTAATAAACCCCGAGGACTTGTTTGCACAGCAAAGGATGAGCTTGGAAGGGAAACTATCTACGCAGCACTACCACAGAAACTTCATCATTTGAAAAATGTTGGTAGGCTCGATAAAGAATCAGAAGGTATTATTGTTCTTACCAATGACGGTGATCTTGCGCTGAGCCTAACTCATCCACGACAGAAGGTGGAAAAGGAATACATTGTGACACTTAACCAAGCGTTCCAAAATGATGTGATGGATAAACTCATAGCTGGTGTGTATACCCCAGAGGGCAGGGCGGCTGCTAAGGCGGTGCGGCGACTCTCACCGCGCCGTGTCAGTGTTGTATTAGAGACAGGTTTGAAACGCCAGATCCGGTTGATGTTTGAAGCTGTCCATTTGCGTGTTACCAAGCTAGTGCGAGTGCGTATCGGTTCACTTGGTGGAGGTGGACTTGCACCAGGCGAATGGTATGCTCTCGAGCCAAATGAAATTGAGGCACTAAAAACGAACCCAAAGCCCCGTAAGCAACCCGCCGATGTAGAAAAAGCAAAACGCCAACGACCATCGAAAAACGCTTCCTCTCATCGATCGGTGAGAAAAGCGGCAAAGAAACAGGTTCGCGGAAAGTCATCGGGCCGCCCTCCAAAGCGGCGCAGGTAGTTAAGAGAAACACGATAAAGCTTGCTGATAAATTTCGACTTGGCGGTGCTGAAATCCTTTACTAACATAAAATCCGTTAGGTTAGAGATTTGCCCGTTGAGTCAGTCACGCAGGTGTGATTAACGAGCGAGGAGATGTTATTATTTGTTGTCTATCGTCAATATAGTGAGCATTTAAGAAATCAGGAATTATCGGATCCACACGGTAAAATAACGATTTTTTGATATTGGAGGGTAGCAAATTCTTAACCGATGAGCTTGATAATAAGCATGTCTGACTTGGTGAAATGTAGGATTGCCAAGTTGTGTGCAATCGATAGTTTGGGGGTGTAATCAAGTTACACTTTATCCATGAGTAAAAACATCGAAAGTCACCTCAGCGAAGACCGTGAGTTCAAGCCATCGAAGGAATTTTCTAAGAAAGCCCGAGTCTCAAGCATGGCGCAGTACAAACGCATGCACAAGGAGTCGATCGAGAAGCCGGCTACGTTCTGGGCGCGCGAAGCGAGAGAGCTGCATTGGGATAAAAAATGGACCAAGGTTCTCGATTGGAAGGCCCCGTATGCCAAGTGGTTTGTCGGAGGTAAAACCAATGTCTGTGTGAACTGCGTGGATCGCCATGTGGCGGAAGGCCGGGGTAACAAGGCGGCAATCATCTGGGAAGGTGAGCCGGGTGATAAGCGTACGTTAACTTATTATCAGCTTCAGCGTGAGGTCTGCCGATTTGCGAATGTGTTAGAAGCCAATGGCGTTAAGTCAAAAGATCGTGTGCTGATCTACATGCCAATGGTGGTTGAGGCGACCGTTGCCATGCTCGCATGCGCACGCATCGGTGCTGTGCACTCGGTTATTTTTGGCGGCTTCTCTGCAGAGTCGATCAAAGACCGCTTAGACGACTCAAAAGCGTCCTGTGTGATTACTGCCGATGGTGGCTGGCGCCGAGGTGGAGTGGTTGATTTGAAGGTTAATGTCGATGAGGCACTGAAACGCGACAAATTTGTTAAAAAAGTCATTGTGCTCAAGCGTACTGAAAATCAGGTAAAGATGAAGCGTGGCCGCGATGTTTGGTGGCATGATGAAATCGCTAAAACTCCTGCCACCCACAAGGCTAAGGCATTTGATTCCGAACACCCGCTGTTCATTCTCTATACTTCTGGATCCACCGGAAAACCCAAAGGTATCCTGCACACGACTGGCGGCTACATGATCGGGACCTACGCGACCTGCAAATATATCTTCGATATGCGCGATGAGGATGTTTACTGGTGCACCGCCGATGTTGGCTGGATCACTGGGCACTCATATATTACCTACGGCCCAATGCTCAACGGCGTAACACAGGTGATGTACGAGGGTGCGCCAAACTTCCCTGACTTTTCACGTTTTTGGCAAATTGTCGAAGAGTATGGCGTCAGTATTTTCTACACAGCACCCACTGCAATCCGTGCCTTCATCAAGGCTGGTGCTGAATTGGTCGAAAAACATGACCTTTCCTCACTCCGTTTACTAGGCACCGTTGGTGAACCAATCAACCCAGAGGCATGGATGTGGTATTATAACAAAATTGGTGGTGGACGTTGTCCAATTGTCGATACTTGGTGGCAGACAGAGACCGGTGGCATCATGATTTCACCATTGCCTGGCTGCACCTCAATCAAACCGGGAACTGCCACGTTACCGTTCTTTGGCGTCGATGCGGCCATCCTTGATGAGGAGGGTAACGAGTGTAAGGCAAATGAGGGTGGTAAACTCGTTATTCGTCAGCCATGGCCAAGTATGCTACGCACGATTTACGGCGATAAAAAACGCTACCGCGATACCTACTGGAGTGACTATAAGGGCATGTACACCGCAGGCGACGGTGCTCGACGCGACCGCAAAGGAAACTTTTGGATCGTAGGTCGTCTCGATGACGTACTGAACGTCTCGGGCCACCGCCTTGGAACCGCGGAAGTTGAAAGCGCCTTGGTCGCTCACAAGGCCGTGGCGGAAGCAGCTGTAGTTGGCCGTCCCCATGAGATCAAAGGCGAAGCGATTTCTGCATTCGTCACCTTGAAAAGCACCGTCAAACCGAGTGATGCGCTGGCCAAGGAATTACGTAATCATGTTGGGAAAATCATCGGAGCCATTGCCAAGCCAGATGACGTGTATCTTACCCCCGCATTACCCAAAACGCGCTCAGGCAAGATCATGCGCCGACTGCTCAAAGAACTTGTCGCGACTGGTAAAGCGAGTGGTAACATGTCTACCTTGGAAGATATAAATGTTGTAAAGAATTTACAGGCAATGGTTAATAAAAAGTGACTTTAGAAAACATCCATCCGTCCAATAAGGATATTACCTTATGAACAGTACTCGTTATTTACTAGCTAGAGTGGCGCTTTCCTTTGGTATTCATCGGAAAAACAAGCGTATGTCTGAAGCTGCTGACGAAATGCACTTGTTGCGTCTGGCTGAGGAGATCTTGGGTGAAATCGTGTGGGAGCGTGCCGAGGACATCGAGGATATAAGTGTTGAGTATTGGACTTTGCGTAAGTTTATGCTTCAGAAAAATGAGATTGATCTGAAAGTAAATCAAGCGGCAGATGTATTGGATTTATCACATGAAGAGCGTAATGCTGTGCTCAATAAATCTAACCAATCATGTTTAGCTCTGGAGAAAAAGCGCGACGAGTTATTTGCAAAATCTACGGCACTTGTTGCAGAGCGTGATAATCTAATTTCAAAGGCACGACTACTGCGGCGCAAATTCGATGCGAGCCGTACTAAAATTCAGGTGCTAAGTGAGGATGTAGATAATGCTGAAATAGTTCAGTTAGAGAGGCGTAAATTGTCCGATTATAAAAACGAGTTTGCGCGTCTCAAGGATTCTCGCGATGAAGTTGGTGAGCGTATCACTAAGCTGGATCTTCTGATCGCTCGCATTGAGGAGAGTATTTCGGAGGACCGAGGGCGACTACGTCAAGAGGCCTCAGAAGCATACCAGAGCATTGGTAAAGCCAACCGAGATATATCACAGTTAAGTGCAGAGACCGGTTTGATAGAGTTAGGTATACAAGAGCATTTTTGCGCAGTTGGCCGATACGTTAGTAATCATGCGAGCACCAATCCTATTTGTCGCAAAATTTGTAAAGACCACCTAAGCCTCATTGCTCAAATGCAGAGCTTGCGCAGTTCAATCGCACTTAACAACAAGCTGGTATCCATGGCGGGAATGTAATTGGTTTTTGCTAATCTCCAGCTAGGGTTGTTGTCGTATGGGGTGTTTAACATGTGAAGAAATGCGCTTTTTGGAAAAGCGTGTATTTAAAATGGGCGTTACGCCAGAGGCCTTAATGGATAGCGCTGGGCGAGGGATTGCTGATGCCATACGAAGACGTTATGCCGTTCCGGGAGAAGCGATTGCATGTATTGGTCGTGGTAATAACGGAGGTGATGCTCTGGTGGCTTTAAAATATCTCGCTCAGGCTGGATGGGTGATCTCAGTGCACTGCGCGGTGGAATCAAATCATTTGTACGCACTACCGCGTAAGAAGTGGCGTGAGCTTGATGTCATTAACAATGATCGGAGCTCACTTCCTTTAGGACCTAGGATTGTTTTAGATGGGTTGTTAGGTATCGGGGCAAGTGGTCCGCTACGTGGTTCGATCGCAGAGGCTGCAGAATGGATAAATAGGCAGCGTGGCTGCCCCAATACGTTTGTGATTGCAATGGATATCCCCACTGGGATTAATGGTAACAGTGGTGTGCCATGCAAGGAAGCTGTGATTGCTGATCTGACACTAACAGTGGGTATATGTAAGCGAGGTTTGCTTATGCCTGCTGCGGTGAATCACACAGGAAGTATTGAAACAGTTCTCTTAGATGAGCTGCAGATTCCAAAAGACGGAGAGTTATGCTTAAATGATGTCCACAGCCTGAGAGGTTTGCTGCCACATCGGCCACACGATTTCCATAAAGGAAATGCAGGGCGTGTTGGTCTGCTGGCTGGATCTCGCGGCATGCTTGGAGCGGCAGTATTATGCTCTTCAGCGGCATTACGCGCCGGAGCTGGATTGGTGACACTTTTTTGTGAGAAAAATATTTATCCCTCAATTGCTCCCATGCTGCCCCCTGAAGTAATGCTCCAGCCGGTGAATTCACTCACTGAAATTGAGGTAGATCAATTTGATGTTTTTGCACTCGGGCCTGGAATGGG
>DPWT01000195.1 GCA_003527555.1 Verrucomicrobiales bacterium
AATTTCTTCGGGCCTGGGCGCCGCGTCTTCTAACATTTTCAGCAGTTTCACTTTATCGTTTTCCGACCGCTTCAACAAAGCTTCGTTTTGTGCTATATCCTCGGCTGTGGCTGGCTTCAGATTATCTAAGAACTCAGACACCTTCTGGGATACGTCTACCTGCACAAGCACGAGAACCAGTATAAGAACCGCCACTACATTGGTGAGCGCATCCATAAGGGAATCAAGATTCATCCCCTCATCATCACTGTTTTTGTTTCTCGCCATTGTTTATTAAATTAACGAGTAAATCGTGAAAGATCGATTTCACCATCTCTGGGAACCGGCAACTTGGAATTCTTCACATCAAACTTGGTTTCCGCCAGACCTGCAGCCCACAGGTATGAGGGATTTCCTGCCCGGCGAACAAGAAACAATATCATGGAATCACGAGTTCCTTTGACCTTGTTACAAAATTGAGCAAATTTCGAATTAGTAGGAATGGCTGCTGTCGAAACGGTAATACGTGCACTACCTTTATCTCTAATCACAATACCAGTGGAGTTACATTCAACAAAAAACAGATTTTTTGGAATATCTCGACCTACTCTGGGCGGACGAATCACAACCGAATTATTCTCCTTGGGTTTTACTTTTCTCTTTTTCAGCTCGGCGAGCAAATCATCAATACGTTTCTGTAATTTTGGCTGTTCGGCTTTCAATCGCCGAGTTTCAATTTTAAGATTCTCTACGACTTTCTGTAGTTGGGCATCACTTTTCTTATTAACTTTACTAAGTTCGCTAAGCTTGAGCGTCAAAGCGGCTTTTTTAGCTTTCAGGCGCTGCAGCTCTGCAGTAGTCGTTTTTTCTTTCTCTAACCTCTCCTTAAGCTGCAATACTTCCTTTTTAATTTTTTTGTCTGACTGCACAAGCTGGTTATTGTATTTCGCTCGTTCAAGTTCCTCTTTGGTATAACCATCTCGCTCATTTTGTTTGATCATCATCGAGACAGAAATAAGGAGTGTTAGAATACCAATCAAACACGCAAGAATGCTCATGAAAGGAAAAAGCGAGACTCCTCCTTGAGATGATTTTTTTCGGCGCGCCATGATCGCAAAGATTTTATCTTAAACTAACCAAAAAACCCCTTCTTCTCAGTCGGTATTTTTTTTCCACCAAGCTTGGCAAGTGAGTCATTCATTAGATCAATACCCGTGGCTATTTTTTTGAAACTTTCATCGAGTTCATTGTCGGTACGCAGGAAAATCTTACTACTGGTGTCGGCTAAATTCCCCACCGCCTTCGCGATTGATTTCTCAACATACTCCTGATTCGATGATATACTTTTATGCAGGGCCTCAGATGTTTCTTTGAGCTGCTTTGTCGATGCATTTAGATTATCTAGAAATGTTGCATGTGCGCGTGACAGCGAACCAACCAGTTCAGGCAAGCTATCCGCATGCTTCATAATAACTTCATCTCCAGATCCCTTACTATCGTTGAGCTTGGGTAGCAATTTCTCCGTGCAAAAGGTATCCACAAACGTCAGGGTCTCGTCTTCCTTTTTCTGTACGGCAGCGAGAGGAAAACTCATCAGAATCGACAGGATCAAGCCTAGTAAGGTCGTATCAAACGCCACACCAAGACCTCCAGTCAGGTTATTTATCGTGCCTTTTAGCGCCTCAGGATCTGTGTTGTCACCCATTGCCAGGGAACCGACGGCATCGGAAAGACCCATCACCGTACCTATGAAACCCAAAATGGGAATAGCCCATAAGAAAACTTTCACTAACGAATAAGAACCTGAAGACCGGTTGGCATCGATATCAGATTGCGTTCCTAGAAACGTACTCACCTCGTTATTGCTGTTGCGTGATTCAAAAAGCTCAAGCGCCTTACGAATTCGGTTTACAATGATACTGTCGCGCAGATTGATTGGCAGCTTGTAGATGTTGTCAATAAAGCCGCCGACCGTTTGAGAATTTACCTCCTCGCCAAGATTTGCAGGGAAGAGGTGTAATAGCGCTGCCTTTTCCTGATGCTTATTGAGTAATAATTTGAGCCACAGTATGGCCAAGCCCCAAAAGAATAAAAAGGCTTCCGCATAATTCACCCAGCCACGATCCAAGAACACGGAACCCACTCTTGTTTCCTTGAAAGGAACCATGCAAATCATAAAGATGACCGTTGCACCAAGGCCAATGGCAAATGATTTTAAAACGTCTGCGTTGGCATGATCTTTCTCGGCCCATCCATCTCGTTTAGGTTTGTTTGTATATGAAACAGCGGCATCATCTTTTTCTGCAATTTGAAGTTTGCCGTGACAAACCGGGCAACTAACAATTTGACCGTAGTGTTCAGGAGTAATATCAAGGCTGGCTTGACAGTGAGAACAAGTGACTAACATAGATTTTAAATTTGAGTTAACGTTGCCTCCAATATGGAATGCATCTAGTTACTTATGATCAATAGATATCATATGACAACTTCAAAAAGATATTCAGCAAGAACTAGAATTAGTGACACCCCTCACATTTTAGATACAAAAAACATTCTAGTCATTAGCGCAGGATCACTTGCTGAGTTTGGTCATGTTTACAACTCCCCAGCATTACCTGATAAGTTGGCGAACGGGTAAAAAACTGCACTTGCCCAGATCAAAAGTTCATTGTAATAAATCTAAGTCATTGGATTGTATTACCCGACCATGAAACTTCTTATTTCATTTATACCTGTCATCCTAGCTTCAGCTCTTTGCTCAAGCTGTG
>DPWT01000233.1 GCA_003527555.1 Verrucomicrobiales bacterium
TGAGAACATTTTCAACAGGGATGACGATTTTTTGTTCCACTTCAAGCGGAGCCCCGCCGCGCAGTGTGATGTCTACCCATACCTGTGATATCCTATACGATCGGGTTACCTCCGTGGGGATTTTAAAAAATACGGCATATGCGCCCGCAAGGAGAATCGCAACCATCAAGAAGTTGGCGGCGTAGTCATTGCGAGCGAACCAGCGGATCATGGTTATGGGGGTGATTACTTAGCGGGACGAATGCGCTTTTTGCCGATGCGTTTTGATACGCCATTGGTGGTGCGATTCTCAGGTTTGTCATCTGCTAGGATTTCGACAGGCGCCCCATCAGGGGCATAAGGTAAACGGTCAATCGACAGATGATCGCCCTCTTGGATACCTCCGCGAGTCACGACGATATCATCCCCGGACCAGATAGGATCTATACTTAGACGCTTAAAAGTGCCTTCTCTGATTAGAAGAACCTCATTCAAACCACTCATGTATGCGCGAGGTATAATAAAAACTTTCTTTAACATTACAGCAGGAATCGTGGCGCGCATTGGCTGACCTATGTAGATGGGATGACTTTGTGAGTTGAGGGCAAATGGATCATCGATACGAGCGATGACAAAGAGTTGGCGTGATTTTTCATCTAGCTCACCCTCAGCGCGCAGTATTGTTCCCTGCCAATGCTTATCAATGCCTGTGAGGATAGAGGAGAATGTGATATTATTTTTTTTGCCATGTTCACCTGGTTTCTGGGGTGGGGTATAATATTGCAGGTCACGTGTGGTCAGGGGCAGCCTTACCTCTGCAAAGTCAGTAGAAAAAATATCACCCAACGGAGTGCTTCCACCTACTTGTTGACCAAGCCCGACTCTTCGCTTGCTGACACGTCCGTCGTAGGGCGCACGCACCTTGGTGCGCTCGAGATTTCGGATGGCACGCTGAACGCTTGATGTTGCTGATGTTACGGTTGCTTCGGCCTCCTGTAATTGTGGTTTGCGCAGCACGAGATCGCTTGGTTCCTCTTTGAAGCCAGCATCCTTCCAATTCAAAAGCGCTTGTTTTGCTCGGGCTTTTTCTTGAGCGAAGTTAGCTTTGGCACGAGCCAGCTGCGCCTGAGAGGATGCCAGTTCTGTGTTGTAATCTGCTGGATCTATCTCCAGTAAAATATCACCCTTACTGAAAAAAGCTCCATCCTCAAATTTACCAGAGATATTTGAAATGCGTCCATTAACTTGGGCCGTTAGAGTGGTTGCATTGTGGGCGCGGACCTCACCTTGGCTGCGCAGCTTTATGGTGTAGTCTTGTGCTTCCAGTGGCATTGCCTTGGTGCGAAACATTGGTCGTTTGTTTGACTGGGGTTTGCGCGTAGACAGAGTTTTTTTTTCCTCGCCCAGTTCCATGCCAAATACATTGATATGGACTAACTTTTTTAGAGAAAAGTATCCACCTACACCAATCAAAATGATTGCTGATGGGATTAGAATGTGTAGTAGCAGTCGCACGAGTGGAATCGATTTGAATTGATGAGGTGGTGGTTGATTACTGGGTATTGAAATCGCCACCAAGGGCAAGATGAAGATTGATACGGTTCTGGATACGCTGGTTTTGCAAATCAATGAGAGAACTGCGGGCCTTGGATGCCCTGCGTTGGGATTCGAGTAGATCGATGATATCAACTCCAGCTACGCCCTCGACGTAGTCGCGCTCTGCCTGCCGCTCAGCAAGGGTGGCTTGTTGGAGTTCCTTTCTGAGAAAATGTTCCTGCTGCTTGAGCCAGTTTTCAGATGCGAGTGCGGATTCGACCTCCCTGAAGGCCTGCAGTGCAATTCTGGTGTAATCATGCACAGCGGCACTATTGCGGGCGATAGCGGCACGTATGTCTTCTCGCTTTGAGCCACCTTCAAAAATGGATTGTGCTAAAGATGCCGAAATGGAGGAGACAAGAAATCCTGGGTTTAGCAAATTTGAGTAATCGCTGGATGCTGTGCCGGATCTGCCTGTGAGTTTTAGTGCCGGTAGAAGGCTTTTTTGCGTGGCAAGCGTGCGATAAAAAGAGGCATCAAGTCGTTTGCGTGCACGTATTAGATCAGGACGGCGACTTAACAGCCCAGCGGGCAGTCCGGTTGGAATGTCACGTCGGATTGTTGGTAATGTAGCTGGCGCGATCATTTTACCACTTGGGTAGCGGCCTAGTAAGATTTCAATAATTCTGCGGGCATCGTCCCGCCTCTGCATGCGTGCCCTGAGGATACGCTCTGCGCTGAATACGTTATTCCTTGATAACTGAAGCGCTAGCGCGCGAGCTGTTGCAGCTTTGTAGTTGCGCTCAATTATTTTTTCTACCATGCGGTAGCTTGTTAGCGTTTCCTGAGCAAGGAGCACTTGGTTCTCGGCGCTAATCAAGTCATACCACAAGCTGGCGATATTTGCTGCAAGCGAGAGGCGTGTTCCCCGCAAATCCGCCATAAGTGCATCATAGTCCGCTTTTGCTACGTTTTGGAGGTTCCCTAGGCGTCCCCATAGGTCAAGTTCCCAGCTAGCACCTACTGAAACTCTCTGATTAGAGGAATATGAACGAGTGCCACCAGCGGCATTTTGATTTGTTCGTGAGCGGTTACCAGATCCTGAGATATCCAGAGACGGTATTTGTGCCGCACGAGCGCGAACCAGTCCGGCGCGCGCTGCCTTAAGTCGCTCAGAGGTAGCGAGCAGATCTGGGTTTCTTTTCATTGCCTCGTTAACGAGCTGATTGAGTTTGCTGTCATTGAGGTCTTTGATCCATCCAGAACTGATACGCGATGAAGTCTTGCCTCCTGATACGCTCCATGCTTCAGGCACATTGACTTTTATCTGCTTTGTAGGTTTGCCTCCAGGGTGGCAAGCGCTGCTGACGACAAAGATAGCCAACAAGGTTATCCATACAGGTATACGGGATTTTTTATGAGCTTGTGAAGATGTCATGAGTTGCTTTGAAGCGTAATACTAAAATGTAACGTCAGAGACATTCAGTTGGTCAATTGGATGATACGTGTGAAACACAACAAAAATAGATGGGTTGTGCAAAATATAAAGAAATCCTACCAGTATGATGCTGCCGGCAGGTGGCCGTTCATTGGGTTAAGGAATTCGGAAACGCTTTGCGGTTCCCGGGATAACCATACCGGACGCAGCGTCGATCTTACCAGTTGATGGATCCCCCACGATGTTGCCACTGTAAAATCCTTTAACGTTGATTACATTATATGGTCGGTATGGGCTGACTACCATATGAGCTTTTCCAGCGGGGTGTGGATATCCTAGCGGGACTTTTTCGGTGCTGAATCGTGGTGCAGGAACTTCTGCGCTTGTTGAACGAGAAGCGCTGGTGAGACCGGTGACATCTGTGCATGAGTTGATGCAGCATGCCAGGGCTGTGATTCCGATAAGGGATCTAATTTTCATAACGATATTCTATTGTGATTGGTAATTTGAGTTTAAATTACTATACCTTAATTCAATGGCTTGGCTATGAGGAAATCTTGGGTTACGACATCAGGGTGGCTATCAAAATAGCTGACTTTCTCGTCTTAGAAAGTCGGTAACGTTTGTCAAAGACGCGGAAGCCGTCAGCTTTTATTTTTTTCAATAAAGTTTGATAAATCTTACGCATTGCCTCGGCTGCTTTGAGCGCTTTAGCATCCTCTTGGTGTAGGCAATCGATTGCCTCTTGATAGAGTGCTTCGGCTCGGTCTGCTTGATACGCCATCAGCGCTATAAAACGTCCATCATGAACACGCCCAATAAGATCGCGTTCGCTGTATTGAAAGCGTATCATATCATTCAATGGTAGGTAGATGCGCCCACCATTTTTTAAGTCCTCGCCCACGTCACGTAGAATATTGGTGATTTGTAGGGCATGGCCAAGAGCGACTGCATACTTCAGTGAATCCGGGTGGGTGCAGCCGAAAATATGTGTGGAAATGATGCCTACGCAGCTCGCTACTTGGTAAGTGTATTCTTTCAATTCATCCCAAGTTTGAAAACGTTGTGGAGCAAGGTCAGATTCACAACCATCGATTAGATCCAGAAACGGCTGAGAGGATATTGAGTAACGTCCAATGATTTCGGCGACTTCGGTTTCTAATTCATCTGGTTCATCAAAGCCGTCCAGAAGGCCCTTTTTCCAGCGAGCTAGACCAGCTCGTCTCTCTGCGACAGAAATGCCGGGATCATCTGCTAAATCGTCGATGACTCTGCAGAAAGCATAGAAAACCACCATGTCCTGTTTACGCTGTTTCGGTAAGCAGGTGAGTGCGAATGCGAGATTTGACTTCGCTTTTTTAGTGATTTCTTGGGAAGATGCCATACGAACTCTGATCGATGAATACTTGGAGTGAACGGTCAGGACAAAAATCCACGACTCAAATTGTATTATTTGATGGCACCCCAGTGACCGCTGGCAAATGGCCAGAGTGAGATAGCAGCTGGGCCAATGACGTTGAATTCCTTTACGGTGCCCCAAGTTCGTGAGTCAGACGAGTTATAACTGTTGTCGCCCAATGCGATATACTCATTCATGCCGGGGATGTTAGATGAGCGCGCTTTGAAAAGCTTCTGGTTGGCAAGACGACCGTTCGGATCGTATCCACGGTAACCATCTTTCTTACTCATGACGCCCAAGATACCTTGCTCGGTAGCTTTTTTCCCGTTTAGGTAGAGGTCGTTATTTTGTATCTGCAACTCATCCCCTGGCGTTCCAGCCAATCGCTTGATATAATGAGAACCTGGATTTGGCTGGGATTGGATGTAGGAAATATCGCGTGTATCGAATACAAAAACTTCACCTCTATTGGGGCGTCGGAAGTGGTAGGAGACCTTGTCAACAAGGATGAGGTCGCCGCTGTCAATGTAGCCGCGAGCAATGACCGTGCCTGCTGGAAGCGTCGGATTAAGATATATTGCACGTGTCTTGCTGCGTGTTCCATCAAATGGAGCTTGAGCAATTTTATCTTGGGTTATGTAGGGAGGGAGTTTGGATTGGTCCTGCAAGTAGCCGCATTTTTCAGCGAGCCCAAATCCCTTTTCCGTGTGGCGATCGTAGCCCAGTAAGGCTGATTTGGGACCGGGGAAAGTCAGGCGTGTACCATCATCAAAATAGATGTAAGTACGTGTGAAAAAATGCATGAACTGAGCCTCCACGATGGGGTTATCTTGCTTCAAGCGCTTATCTTCTTCGAGTACGAGATCCACATAGTTTCTGCCATGACTTAGGCGTTGGAGTTGCCGTGCCGCCATGTTAGGAAATTCATCAGTGGAGACCATTGATGTTGCTACGATTCCGTTGAGTGTGGGTTGCATGGACCCGGTTGGAATACGAAAGGGCTGAACCACATAAGTACGGAGTCCAAGGGCGATGACGATGGCTACGAAAAGCACCTCGAGATTCTCTTCGAACCATCCTTGTGAATGTTGGCGGGGTAGAGCGTTTTCACATGTAGCTTGGAGCTGCTTAGATGCTTCGGTATATTTATCACGGTTATTTGATTTCCATGTATTTTGGAGATCTTCACGGCGTGAGGTGATTTCTTGGATTTGCTGTTCGGTCAACAAATCGCGTTTGTAGTTTAGAAACTTTTTGGCTGCCTTATCGAGGAGTTTGGCTTCTTTTTTCCACTTAGCTGAAAACATACTGGGATGAATAGCGGTTACGCTGAGGCATCCAGCAAGGCAAAATTTAATATTTAATGTAAAAACATCTTGCAATTGAGATTCAATCGCAATAGAAGCGTGCGCCATCTTGTATGTGGCGCTATTAAAATTAACCGAGACTATTAAAAAATCTTATGAAAAAAAACATGAACAGGACGATTGCCTTGACTGCTTGCAGTTTAGGTAACTTGGCGGCTATCACAGCCACCGCTGAAAATGAGCAACTTACACCCCTGACTGTTGTAGGGGGTAAGGATCGAGTTTCTGAACTAGTCGGATCTGCGGCTTACCTCGGTGTCGAGGATATGCGCCAGCAAAACTACACCAACGTCAACCGCTTGCTTGCCAAGGTGCCCGGTGTTTACACGCGAGAAGAGGATGGTTATGGCCTATTTCCTAACCTTTCAATTCGTGGTAACCTTGGTACTAGAAGTGAGAAGACCACGGTCATGGAGGATGGCATTCTCATGGCGCCGGCGCCTTACTCAGCACCTGGTGCTTATTATTCTCCAAATGCAGGAAGAATGAGTGGTATTGAAGTGCTGAAGGGCTCTAGCCAAGTTAAGTATGGTCCTCACACCACAGGTGGTGTGATTAACTATCTTTCCACGCCTGTTCCTGATAAAGAGACTTTCTACGGCAAGTTTACCTTTGGATCTGACAATACGATACTAGGGCATGCATACTATGGTAATGCTGTAGACACCAAACATGGTAGGGTAGGGTATCTGCTTGAGATGCACTACCAGTCTACTGATGGATTTCGATCCATTCAGGGTCATGGTGGTCAAAGCACTGGGTTTGATCGAATCGAGCCTATGCTGAAGATGTTCTGGGAGCCGGATACTGCTCTCAAGCAGCGGCTTGAGTTCAAGGTGGGCTATACCGATTTTGATGCAGATGAAACATATCTCGGGCTCTCTGAGAGTGATGCTAAGAGCAATCCTTATGATCGCTATGCGGCTACAAAGTTTGACAATATCGATACCTTTCAGACCCGCAGTTATTTAAAATGGACTGCCGAACCGAGTGATGTTCTTAAGCTTGAAGCGACAGCGTATTATAATCGATTCAACCGCAACTGGTATAAACTAAACAAAGTGGATGGTAGTAGCTTACACAGTGCGCTACTTGATCCAGCCAAGGTGAATGCGCTGCGTGGTCAAAATGCTGGCACAGTCATCGATGTTAAAGCAAACAACCGCGACTACTACAGCTATGGTCTTCAGTTTGCTGGACAATACGACCTCACTGCAGGAAATGTAGATCACAGTATTACAGGTGGTGTGCGATTGCACCGTGATAGAGTGAGGCGTTTTCAGTGGGTTGACAAATATACCTCAGACGGTGCGGGAGACTTCAATTTAACGACTTCGGGTATTCCGGGTAGTGATTCGAATCGCCGCCAGCAGACGGATGCGATTGCGGTGTTTGTTGAAGATTCTATTAAATTAGGTAAACTCAACTTGCGACCTGGTGTGCGCTATGAGCACCTCAATTTCAAGTATGAGGATTTCAATGGGGGGACTTCCCGTCGTGATGACCTTGACGTTTGGTCTGGAGGTATGGGCTTCACCTACGAACTCGGTGAAACAGATTCTCTTTTTGGAGGCATTTACCGAGGAGTGTCGACTCCAAGCCCCAAAGGATACAGTGAAACTAACTCGGCCAAACAAACCGATGAGGAGACATCTATTTCCTACGAGCTTGGGTGGCGTTACAACAATTCTGACAACCAAGTTGGATTTGAGCTAGTAGGTTTCTACACTGATTTTGATAACCTGCTAGCACCTGCTACAGGCGTTGGTGTAGGTGATCCAGCAAATGGCGGTTCAGCCAAGGTATACGGCATTGAGGCTCAGCTTAGCCACGACCCTGCCTCTAAAGCAGGTAAGGGATATCGTCTCCCAATGTATGTGAGTGCTACATGGACGCAGGCAATAATCACCTCTAATAATGCTGCCGATCCCAAAAATATATTTACCGATTTCCAAGGGGGTAGCACCAAGGGCAATGACATCCCGTACATTCCCGAGTGGAAAATTGCTGCCGGTGTCGGTATCGACCTAGAGAAATGGGGAGCTAACCTCGACGCTACTTGGACAAGTTCAATGTATGGCACGGGTGGTAATCAGCGTGATTCGGTTACTTCAACGCGTGAGGGACTGGTTGATTCATCTGTTCTAGTCGACATGTCAGCATGGTATCAGCTCGATGAGAACTGGAAGATTATTGGTGGTATTTATAATGTTTTTGATGAAGAAAACATTGTCTCACTTGTGCCTGAGGGTCCTCGCAACGGACGCGGTCGTCACCTCTATGCTGGTTTTGAAGTTCAGTTTTAGGTAATTACATAGCAACAATTAACTTAGTTGTTAATTCAACAACGGCGTTTGCATCCTTGCAGGCGCCGTTTTATGCGCTAATAAACCAGTGGTTTCTGAACTGCATCTTAACTGAATGAAAAATTCTATATCTACTTTCGCGTTTCTATTTTTTTTACCTTGTAGTCTTATCGGGCAGTCAGAGGGGACGGCGGTTGATCCTGTTGAGACACGAGAGTTAATCCGACAGTGGGTTGCAGCCGAGCGCCTTGTTTCTGAGGAAAAAGCTGCATGGCAAGTGGAACAGAAGCGCATGCAGTCCATCTGGAACCAAATGGAGCGACCATTGGTTTAGTCCCTGGGCTATGGGAATAGCACTGGGCT
>DPWT01000263.1 GCA_003527555.1 Verrucomicrobiales bacterium
GTCTAAACCATCTGTTCCGTAGTCTTTCACTGCATGTCCTTGTGCCTGTAGGTGAGTAATAATAGCGTGTTTGAGATCGACTCCACCGTGATCTGCTCCAATTGCAATATTCATGATTTTAACTTAGGATAATTGTCTATTAGTTCAAATGATTTAACTTAATGAATTTACGGCCGTGACCACGTCTTCAGCAGTCATTCCAAGCTCTTGCATAACAGTATTACCAGGGGCAGAAATACCAAAACGATCAATCGCACAAATCTTGCCACTATCGCCCACATATTTCCACCATAAGCCAGATACGCCTGCTTCGATAGCTACACGGCGTCTACAATTCGAGGGAAGCACATCTTCTTTATATTCGGAAGCTTGACGATCAAACCGCTCCATGCAGGGCATCGACACCACACGTGTTCCGGCACCTAATTGCTCGGCGGCTTCCATTGCGTGCTCGACCTCAGAACCACTCGCTAAAAGAATGGTTTCTAATTCTGCTGTTTCTCGCTTCAAAATATACCCTCCTTTATACGATCCCTCTCGGCGCGTCTGCACTGGAGTCTCATCGTAGGTAGGCACCGCTTGACGAGTTAAGAATAGTGCACTCGGACCATCAGTGCGGTGCATAGAAGCCGCCCATGCACCAGCAGTTTCCTCAGGATCAGCTGGGCGAAACACATCAAGTCCTGGAATCACGCGCAGACCACTCACGGTTTCCACTGGCTGGTGAGTCGGCCCATCTTCACCGACACCAACCGAATCGTGGGTCAGAATATATGTGACCGGGAGATTGGCAAGTGCTGCAAGCCGAATCGATGGCCGCAAATAATCAGCAAAAACAGCAAAAGTAGCGCATGAAGAGCGAAAGATTCCATCATAGGCAATACCATTACTGATCGCACCCATGGCATGCTCACGTATCCCATACCAAATATTACGACCAGTAGGGTTTTCAGGTGTTAAGTCACCACCATCAGTAATGTAATTTTTGGTGGATCCGTAAAGGTCAGCTGACCCCGTGATAAAGTTTGGCATCGCCTTGGCTACCGCCTGAATTACATCACCACCTGAGGCGCGCGTTGCGTTTTTATAGTCAGTAGCAAATTCCGGAATCTGATCGAGCAAGTCACTCGGCACCACCTTAGCAACGCCACTGGAAAGCTCATCAGCAAGCTCAGGATTTGCAGACGTCCATTCTTGGTAAGTATCATTCCATGCGCGAAACTGTGCTTCTTGCTGGGTTTTCCTATCAGAAAAATAACTCTTGGTTTCATCGGAAATAAAGAATTTTTCCTCTGGAAGGCCCATCGCTGCACGAGCAGTGTCAGCAAAGTTGGCACCACCTTCCCCGTGACCTTTTGCTGTTCCAGCAACCTCTGGAATCCCCTTGCCGATCGTGGTCTTCGCTATGATCACGTTGGGTTGACCGTTATCATTCGCCTTTGCTCCATCAACAGCACCAACCACAGCATCGAGATCATGCCCATCGATGGTTGATACATTCCAACCATGCGCTAGAAAAAATTTTGCCGTATCCTCACTTTGTGTGACGTCAGCCATAGCATCAAGCGTGACGTCGTTGCTGTCGTAGATTAATATCAGATTGTCCAACTTGTTGTGGCCCGCAAACGAAATCGCTTCGCGGGCAACACCTTCCTGGAAACAACCATCTCCCATCAAGGCCACTACATGGTGATCAAAAATCGTGTGTTCGCTGGTGTTATATTTAGCTGCCGCACGCTTTCCGCTAACTGCATAACCAACAGCATTGGCAACGCCTTGACCAAGAGGTCCTGTCGTAGCCTCTACACCAGGTGTCTCGTCAAATTCCGGATGCCCAGGCGTTATGCTATGTAGCTGACGGAAATTTTTTACCTCTTCAAGTGACACACCGTAACCCGACATATGTAACCAACTGTAGAGAAACATTGATCCGTGACCTGCTGAGAGCACAAAACGATCTCGGTTAAGCCATTTAGGGGCTGAGGGCTGGAAACTTAGACTACTACCAAATAGAGCCGCCCCGACTTCAGCACAACCCAATGGCAGGCCGAGATGACCAGAGGAACAGGCTTGGACAGCGTCAATAGCGAGTCCACGGGCTTCGTTGGCAGCTTGAGAAAGAACTTCTTGATTCATGATGCGCGGAGAATCAACTCACATGACTTGTACCGCAAGCCTGAAAGGCGTCAATAATGTGTAAAAGTGAATATTTATTTCGCGTTATCATTAATTCTCAAGTTTCACGTTGATTCCTAAGCATTTGCCAACTATGGAAAATGTCCACAACGCAGGCGGCGTTGTTCATACCTAATCATGTCACAGCAACTCAAAATAGCCCTACCCAAAGGCTCGC
Source organism: Verrucomicrobiales bacterium (assembly GCA_003527555.1). Taxonomy (GTDB): domain Bacteria; phylum Verrucomicrobiota; class Verrucomicrobiia; order Verrucomicrobiales; family Akkermansiaceae; genus Oceaniferula. Next base: position 2,354 of record DPWT01000263.1, read on the forward strand.
TCCAAGACCCAACAGTCAAATTACTAGAGCAAGCAGGTTTTAATATACACATGTCATCACGTGGGCTCAGGCCTGATAGCGATGATCAAAGCCTTGATATTTATTTAATTAGAGCTCAAGAAATTGGGCGCTATCTATCACAAGGTTTCATTGATTGCGGTATAACCGGTCTCGATTGGGCATCAACTCATGAGGATGCACTCGTCGATCTGGCAGAACTCCCCTATTCTCGGGCAACCGTGCGACCTACGAAATGGGTTCTTGTCGTCCCCGAGGATTCCCCCATCCAAAACGTCAAGGATCTCGAAGGAAAGCGCATTGCTACAGAAGGCGTAGAAATTACCCGTAACTATTTGAAAAAGAACAATGTATCTGCTGATATAGAGTATTCTTGGGGCGCCACTGAGGTCAAGGTCCCCGATCTTGTTGATGCCATTGTTGATGTTACAGAAACCGGTTCCTCGCTGCGTGCGAACAACCTACGTATCGTCGATACCCTTCTGACATCTTTTCCACACTTTTATGCCTCCAAAGAATCTTACCAAGACGAGTGGAAAAAAGACAAAATGGGCCGCATGGTACTGATGCTCAAGGCAGCGCTCGAAGCCCGTGGTAAAGTTGGATTAAAAATGAATCTTCCCGAAAAATCCTTGCAAGATGTTATCGAACTACTACCATCTCTGCGTCGTCCAACTGTATCGCAGCTCTCAGAAAAAAATTGGGTTGCAGTCGAAACTGTGATTGAGGAATCCGTGGCACGCCACATTATTCCCGATCTAAAGCAACTGGGCGCCGAGGGTATCATCGAATACCCACTCTCTAAAATTGTTCTCTAGAAAATCTCCAGCCATTTTCAATCGAAAGGGCTAACTTCACCTAACAAATTATTAACCGACCAACACTATGGGATGTCTGAAAAAGAGCCGTAAGGCAAAAATCAGTAAGCATAAGCGTAAAAAGCGCATGAAGGCGAATCGCCACAAAAAGCGCCTTCGTTACAAGTCTTAAGTTATTACGACTAAAGACCTACTTGCATACTATTAATCAAATCATAGGGACACGGCTCATTGCTGTGTCCCTTTTCCTGTTTATATTGTGCTGCATGACGATCGAGTTACCATTGTCGTAATCTCTAAATCTAAGCTATAAAATCTGGCACAATAGGGAAATTCAGGGCCAATACATTTCTCAACCATTAAGCACATCGATCAGTTCACGCAACCTCCCAAAATTGCGGCGGCGATGGCGGAAAATTAGCCGGTTCAGGCCAGCAAGGTCTGTCTCATCAGATTCAGCAGGAAGTGGTCCAGATTGTTTAAACCCTCCACTCTTAAGAACATCAGTAAAATCCGTACGGAGTTTTTTCATAATGCTTTCCTTAAGTTTTTTCTGTGTTCGGATGACGAGCATATCTCCCACATAGCGATAGGAATGAAAGTTAGAGTAGAAACGCGTCACCTCTTCAACCGCCTCATCTACATCATCCGTCACCTTGTAGAGCGAAAAATCATGTTCTGAAATCAGTTTAAGGCGGCTGAGATGCTCTACCACGAATTGCTGCCAAAACTTCCAATACTTTCCGCCCTTGGCATCAACTAATACAAGCGGGTAAATAGTTGCTTTACCTGTCTGTATTAACGTGAGTGTCTCAAATATCTCGTCCATGGTGCCAAAACCACCGGGAAATGCCGCAACTGCGTCCGACTCCTTCACGAACGACAACTTTCGAGTGAAAAAGAAGTTAAAATCGATTAATTTATCATCACCCGAAATAAATGCATTGGCGGCGGCTTCAAAAGGCAAATTAATATTAAGCCCAAAACTATCCTCTCGACCTGCGCCTTCGTTTCCAGCCGCCATAATACCCGGCCCAGCCCCGGTAATCGTCATAAACCCTGCATCACGCATCTTGCGCGAAAACTCAACGGCTGCTTTATACTCAGGCTCCTCAGGATCGGTCCTGGCTGACCCAAACACAGAAATCTTGCGGCAATTACGGTAAGGATAAAATACCTCACTCGCTATTCGCATCTCCTTTAATGAGCGGTTCATTGTCTTGAAATCACCCTCCGTAACCGAGCCACGAGATATTCGCACTGCAGAAATCAGCATCTCGGCTAATAAGCAGTTCTCTTTTCCACCAGAAATATCATTGGCAAGCGCAGAGATGCGGTCATCGAGTTTCTTTTCGCCCGTGGAGCCAACAAATGCACAGGATTGCGAATGAATCATCCCTCCTGTAAAATCTCTTTCTTGGGGAATGTTGGTGGGTTTGACGCGACGGCTCATGATACTAATTAAAATAATGGTTCAAGTGATTAAGATGGCACAAGATTAGTTCCACGCCACAGAAAACTTTGTAAGTTGCTACTTCGCCACACTCTGTAGCTTGTGCAGACGCTCTAGCGCCTTGCCTGAGTCTATGAGCTCAGCGGCAAAACGAACCCCATCGCCCATAGAATCAGTTAAACCCGCGCAAGCAAGACCTGCACCAGCATTTAATAGCACCATCTCACGCCTTGGGCCCAATTCTTTGGCACTTAAAATATCTGTTAGTATACGAGCATTCACCTCCGCCCCACCCCCTTCGAGATCAGCTATGGAACAACAATCAAAGCCAAAGTCTTGAGGCATCACTTCCTCATCCACAATCGATTGATAACTGCCAGATTTACAAATACGTGTAGCTCCTAGTAGACTAACTTCATCCACAGGTGAACCGTCCGCTGTTGTGCCGTGAACCACCCAAGCGCTGTCTCTACCAAGTCGCTGAAGGATTTCAGCAAAAACAGAATCCAGCTCGGGGTCACAAACGCCCACGAGCTGACACTCTGGTCTTGCGGGGTTAAGCAATGGTCCGACCAGATTGAAAATCGTTCGAATCCCCTCCTTCGCCAGCATTCCACGCACTCCCGCAACAGCCTTGAACGCAGGATGGTATAGAGGGGCGAAAAGAAAACCAACGCCCGCCTCAGTAAGGCAATGTCGGAATACCTCTGGACTTACTTCAAGGTTGATTCCGAGTGATTCCAAAACATCGGCGCCTCCGCTTTTTGATGTGATTCCGCGATTACCGTGCTTCACCACTGTAGCTCCTCCAGCTGCGATTACAAACATGCTGGTAGTTGACACATTAAATAAATTCAACTTATCACCACCCGTACCGCACACATCAATCGTGGGGCCATCAAATTTCATATTACCAGTGCCTGGGTCAACAGCTCGTTCAAGAAAACACTCAACGAAGCTGGCTATTTCTGCAGCTGTCTCACCTTTTGCAGTCAATGCCCTCAGAAATTGTGCTTTCTTCTCATCGGAAATCGATTCGTCTAATAGCATGGTGGCAGCTACCTCTAC
>DPWT01000060.1 GCA_003527555.1 Verrucomicrobiales bacterium
CTCCTGCTTCGTAAACCACTGTAATATCTCACGGGATCCGGCACTTACGATCCAGGCATCGGCCTCAGTTTTTTTTACGAAGCGAGCAATGCGCCCAGTATTCCTGCCGAGATCAGAGAGTGTTTTATCTGCAAAAAAATGCATATATCCAGCCTTTTCAAGCTGGTGATTCAATTGGATTTGAAAATCCAGACCCTTATCTTCAGATTCGAAAAGCATCACCGCCACCCGCAATGCCTGAGCGGTATGATCATCCGACAGAGCAATCTTGCGCCGCCGACCAACACCCTGCGGCACCAGCAAACCATCTCTCTCAAGGTGCTTGAGCGCCATCTTGACAGTGTCACGCCCGACGCCGAGCTGCGCCACCAGATGGCTCTCGCCTGGCATCGTGTCCACCCACGTTCCGCATAACAGCTCCTGCCGAAGATATTCGGCAACCTGCTCAGAAGCAGAGAGAACACGTAACGGAATCATTGAACTGAACCTGTGGATAATAGGTATAGACGTCAAGAAATAAAATCTATCAGATTCAAAGAAACCGTATTATATATACGTAACTTGATTGTGTGACAAGCACGATCCCTTACCAAGTTATGAGTGATACACCTAGAACCGATGTGATTGTGAGAAATGCAGAAAGACATCAAGAATCTTTTCTCGATGCCTACCTGAATATACGTGAGCTAGCGAAAGAGCTGGAGAGAGAGAATAATCAGCTGCGCTCGGCTAATTCAACTAAACGATCCAACCGCAAGGCCAGCTCCATACAGAAAGCAAAGGAACGCCTGAAAAATCAGTTAGTTCATCCAACTGATTTGCTAACCAATCTAAAAGATTCTGTTAGTCTTTGCTGTTTTGCTTGATTGCGTCCACTAATCTGTCTTGTTGATAAAGAATATGAGCCGACACAACATTTTGCTACCGTTATCACTGGATGACGTCGACGTAGTTTGGAAAACTCTTAAGAGCCAGCGTTTTGAATTCAGCGAACGCGACTACGCCCACTTCACATCAAAGCGCAACGGTCTGCACGTCACCATTTACGAAAAGGGGCCAAAGATGCTAATACAAGGACACGAAGCAGTTGACTTTGCCAGGGAGGTAATGGAGCCGCTAGTCGCTGGGAAAGCGATGGCTAAGAACTAAGCATCAAACACTCTCGTGATTCGGGGAGGTAATATGCATGCAAGACATGTCTTTCTAGTCAGAGCCGATGACGATAGAGGTATTGCTTGTGGTGCTTGCGGATCCACTTGGACTAGATGTTTTAGGAAAATCACCAATAGGGAGAGCGACCCGATTTTCATGCATTAGTTTTAGAAAAAGCAGGACAAGTTCGGCTCCGCCACGGACGTACCATTGAATCAATTACAAATCGTACTGTGGAATCTTCATCCACTCGCCTCCTTTGAGGGATGACTTATGGGCAATCATACCAGCCAAGGTCATGTTCAAGGCATCGCCGATATCGACGATGGGTTTCCGGTCGAGTAAGATGGACTCGATAAAATCATTAGTCAGTCGGCCATGAGATCCTCCATGACCACCACTTCCGACGCTGGGTGGCAGTGCCGGGCGTTGGCCGTTGATTTTCTTATCGTGTGGTTTTTGCCCGTAAACACGGCCTTTCTCACCGTGGGCATTCTTCATGTCCCAGCTAACACCCATGCGCGACATTCCCCCCTCGCTGGTTTTAAGCAAAGCAATCTGCGTACCGTAGAGATTCTTATACTGATTGGTCGGTTCCTTGAATACCGAGTAGTGGCTTCCCATTCCAAGACCAGACACCTCGGTGAATCGGCCACCCGTGACGGACACATAATAGGCTGTGGCGTGAGTCGGATACCACATCGGTGGCACGGCACGGCGCCATCCGTATGCATCGATCTTTCCATTCTTCGGGTTATAACTTCCGAGCACTCCGATGCCATCATGCCAGTATTCTCCTTCAGAGTAGATGATCTTTCCAAGTGCACCCGCCTGATATTGCACCCGCTTCTCGTAGAGCGCCGCGTGGAAGGTGGACGTCTCATTCATCATGTATTTCATACCGCTCTTCTTCACGGCATTAAATAATTGTTCTGCTTCATCTTCCGCTTCAAAACCAAACACAGCCGGCACGGCGCAGCAAACGTGCTTGCCGTGGTTAAGCGCCATGATAGCGAGTCGGGCGTGGCTGGGAGCATCAGTGGCGATGTAGATGGCCTCGATGTTCTTGTCCTTGATCATCTCTTCGCAGGACTTATAGGTCTTTTTGGCACCCACTGCCTTGGCCAGTGCGGCACAGCGACCGGGGTCGAGATCCGTGGCCGCCACCACTTCAACATTCGGGTGATTCTGATAGAAAAATGTCGCACCAAACTTGCAGAGGCCGTATCCGGCGATGCCAACCTTGATCTTACGATCCGATACCGACTTCCAACCTTTGGCTGCATTCGGGTCGTCTTTGGTTTTTTCAAATCCTGGAATGACTTTCCCATCGGCATCCTTGGGGGCTTCTTTGGCGGCTTCTGCGCTACCGACCATTCCTGCCATACCAAACATAGCGCCCATGCCACCCATGCCAC
>DPWT01000158.1 GCA_003527555.1 Verrucomicrobiales bacterium
GTTCCCACCGCACCACCGAGCCAGACACTACCAAAAAGTTGCATGTCTGCTCCGAGAAAACTGCCAAACGTAAACAGCGGACCCGGCACCGCCTGTGCGGCACCATAGCCTGCTAAAAAGGCATCTTCCCCCACCAGTCCAGGCACGACTGTGCTGGTTTCTAAGAGCGGAAGCACCACATGGCCACCACCAAACACCAATGCACCTGCACGCAGCAAACCACCAGTTCCCTGAGCATTTTGGTTGTCGTGAAAAGCCAGCGGAATGATCAACAATACTACAAAAATGAGCAACGCCATGATAATCCCCCCAAGCGGCATGCCAGATTTTTGCTCCACTGGTTGGGCTTCAGATGGCTCTTTGAAAATAAAAATACCTATCACTCCACCCATGAGAATTACCAACGGCTGAATCCACGCCAAAGGAGCCATGGATAGGATAACGAGCGCGGCCACGGCCATGAACATTTCAGGCCAACACGGACAGAGCGTCTTTCTCATCCCTAAGAACGCAATCATCACAACCGCAACAGCCGATAATTTTAAACCATGCAGCCATCCGCTCCCCGCCCACTCTTGAACGCCCCCCATACCAATCGCAAATGCGATCATGGCCAATGCCGATGGTAACGTAAATCCAAGCCACGCTCCGAACCCACCGAGCCAACCACCTTTTTCATAACCAATAGCCGCACCTAGCTGACTACTCGCCGGACCAGGTATAAACTGAGTAAGCGACATTAGCTCAGCAAAACGATCCTCACTCAGCCACTTAAGATCTTTAACATAAGTTTCTCGGAAATAACCAATATGCGCCACAGGCCCACCAAAGGCAGTGACTCCAAGCTTGAGCGATACGACAAAACACTCGATAAATCGAAAGATCATAAAAAAATCCTAAAATTTACCACCAAATATTCAAATCCCAAATACTTGAAACTTCATGATATAGCGACTATCTCATTGCCATGTTCAAGAACGCGATTAATCGCCTCCGTGTCATCAGTGTGCTCGAGGGCCTGTCTTACCTGTATCTCCTCTACCACGCAATCTACTCGAAACGCATACTTGGCATCGATGACGCCATCAAAACACCCGGGATGGTCCATGGCATTTTGTTCTGCGCTTTCTGTATCGCACTGCTTGACACCAAACTAACACAAAAATGGTCACTTAAACCACCGTTTTGGATTTTCATGGCCTCGCTGTTTCCTTTCGCACCAATCTGGGTGGAGATTTGGTTAAAAAAACAAATACCAATCACTAAATCAGATATGAGCTAGCCAATACGAGTTTCCTTCAACCTATAATCACCATGGTAATACCCTCCATTGTGCTTAAGACAGCAGCTGTAGCAACCAACGTGGCGTCTCATCCTCCTGACACGATCAAATTCATCACCACATACCGGACATCGGTAGCGCCACTTACGCTTCATTTTTCTGCCCCGCAACGGCAGCGAATGCGTCGCTCGCTCACCAGCAATACCCAGATCACCACACGCTTGTCGCCACTCAGCACCATGGGCATCGATTCTACGCCTGCCAGCACGCTCGTAAGCAACAAGATGCGCCAGCTCATGTAACATCGTCCTGCGAATTTCGTCAGCCGCAATTTCCTTCAATTTAGGATTTATCTCGATTCTAGCATCTGGCCAGAAAGCGCGCCCTGCGGTAGTTCTCATTCGTCGATTCCACAGCACCGTTGTCTTACTAGCCAGCTCATCAAGTAACAATTCAGCTAATAAACGCCGACACTCTTGAGTCATTTCTTCGTCTCTCTGAAGTCGTCCCAAAACACGTGGAATAGAGAGCTTGGCCTCTCGATCATTTTGAATCGGGGGCTTCTTGCGAGAAAAAATGAACTCCAGCTGCATCATGAATAAGACTAATTCATCATCCTATTACCACAAAAAAAATGGGCAGCGGCACCAGCAAAGCAACATCGGCAAGTATCCGTAACGCGTTCATAGAAAAGCGTTCACGATAATGATTCATCACTTGCAAAAGCGCAGCGGCAACCATCACTGCATAAAAATATGGCTTGGAGTATTCATCCGCCCGCATCGCCGCAAAAAGTAATGCCCCCCCAGCGAGCATGACCAAACCCAAGGTGAGTGTAGCTTCATGGCTGTATGCGAGCGCTTCGTCAGATTCAGCGTCCGCCTTCTCCCACAGATCGATTGCCGTGATGTTCATCATACAGAGTAGACCAAACACCCAAACCTCGCGACAGTAGAGGAAAACAAGGATTAGGGTTTTAACGATCATATCGCAGAGGTTCCATAGCGCATCGACGAGTCCAGTATTGCGCATTGCATAGAGCACCTCATTTAAGTCCGTGATGAGCAGCGAAGAGTTGGCCACGTTGACTGGGATACCCACACCCATGGCAAATATCATAGCTGCCAGAAAGTTCTTAACATAGGGAATCCCACGACCGCTGAAAAGTGCCAGCGCAAAGTAGAATACACAGAGCATGGCTACCACTACTCCAGCAGAAAATACCGATCGCGGTAACACATACAGCGCATGGTAAAGGCAAATAAAAGCAACAATTGCCACACTGATGGATAGCACCCACCGCCACCGCCAATGAAAAAAATGCCGCGGCGAGGACTCCCGCATCGCCGGATGCCGCCATGCATCAATTAACCTGTCCACGACATAAACACACCAGATGCCCAGAGGCAAAACCCACCAAACACTGGCCTGTATATACTCCACACGTAATGCGTGTGCCAACATCCACATCCATGCGATAGAAACCAGAGGAGCGTCAAGGCTCAACAAATTTGGCCACAGCCATAACGGTATTTTTGAAGATTTGCAGTTTCTTTCCATTAATCCACTGGTGTCGGATAACTATGCACGGGTTTCAAAAAACCGCACCCAGAAACAGCAGGCAGCTATAAAATTTCCTCAGGCAACTATCAGTGATCACCATCCTTGTTGTGATGATCCTTCTTATCGTGCTGAGGATACAGGTTCTTAGTCCCGTCTTTTTTACCTTCTTTGCTGTCCTCCCAATCGTGGCGCTCGCAGGAAATAAACGTAAATATACCAACGAGGGCGAGGATACTGAAAATGAAATTTTTCATGACGCCAAATTCCATACCCCATCCACAGAGGAAAGCAAGGCGTGATTAAATGGTAATTTAGTTCAGATGCGTTCTTGCATCATTGAGTAGTATGAACCAAGCTACAAACAGCTAACAAATTACACATCACAATGATTAATTCCATTCTCGCAGCAAACGAAAGCTTCATAGGTGTTATCCTCATCGGAGTAGCTTTCGTTGTAGGACTCATCTTCTTTGTCATCCTCATCAAGTTCTTCGGTATCTGGTTACAAGCACGTACCGCTGGAGCACCAGTCAGCTTACTCAATCTTGTATTTATGCGCTTCAGAAAAGTGCCCCCAGCATTGATCGTGAACAGCCGTATCACCGCATACAAAGCCGGCCTGCCATTTACAACCGACCAATTAGAAGCCCATTACCTATCAGGAGGTGATATCGGCCATGTAGTTCTCGCAATGATCGCAGCGGACAAAGCAGGAATCTCCCTGTCCTACGATCGTGCCTGCGCAATCGACCTCGCTACCAAAGATACAGGAAAAACCGTTCTTGAAGCGGTTCGCACATCAATTAATCCAAAGGTGATCGACTGCCCGAACCCCGCAAGCGGCAACACCAAAATCACAGCTGTGGCCAAGGATGGTATTGCTGTCAACGCCCGCGCCAGAGTCACCGTCCGGACCAATCTAGAACGCTTCGTAGGGGGTGCTACTGAGGAAACTATCATAGCTCGTGTTGGCGAGGGTATTGTCACATCTGTAGGTTCTGCAGTTTCCTATAAACATGTTCTAGAAAATCCAGATAACATTTCCAAACTCGTTCTTGGGAAAGGCGTAGATGCATCCACTGCTTTCGAAATACTCTCAATCGATATCGCAGATGTTGATGTTGCTGACAACATCGGCGCTCGCCTCCAAGCAGAACAAGCTGAAGCAGACAAACAGGTTGCCCAAGCCAAGGCCGAGATGCGACGTGCAGCAGCTGTCGCCGTGGAACAGGAAATGTCCGCACGCACCCAAGAGATGCGAGCCAAGGTTGTGGAAGCAGAATCAGGAATCCCAATGGCAATCGCCGACGCATTCCGCAACGGTAACCTGGGCATCATGGACTACGTCAAGTACCAGAACGTCAATGCCGACACCAAGATGCGCGATTCAATCGCTGGAGACGAAGGTGACGAGTAATTAACCCGTGCACCGCCTCCAGGCGGTGCAACCTCGCCCATTTTTTGATTCCTCAAACATAAAACTCTAATTCTCATGGGAGACATCCCCGAACAGGTCATTTTCCTGATCCTCTTTGTAGTGGTCGGCGCCATCAAATGGTTAATTGAGAAAATCAAGGGTCCGCAGGCACCTCATGAGGTCTCTGACACACTGGAGGACATGTATGATGATTTCCGTGAGGAAATTCGGCAGCGCCAAACACACTCAGAACCAAAGGCATCCGCACCGCCACCACTGCCCCGAACTGATGCAGTAGCGCCGCCGATTTACGTCGCATCCACTCCCCCAGCGAGTGCCCACCCTGACCACTTTAGCTTCAAAAAAAACCAACTCAGCGCAGAAGAGCAAGCCGCAATGGAGCGGTTCCAGAGCCTCGACAAACTGCGTAAAGATCGACCTCGAAGTACCGCAACCGGATCCGTTCGCGACATGCTCGCCAGTCCCGACTCCGCGCGTAAGGCTGTGATCCTCAAGGAGATACTCGGCGAGCCCAGATCAATGCAGCAGATCTAACTCCATCTTCCTTGATAGATTCTCCTCAGTGCAAAGTAGTAGGCACGCCGACAACTGAATAATGCCTCTCAATGACTTCGAGCCTGTTGCGCTTACGTCATCAATGATCGATTGCGCAGCAGTCGTCACTCAGTGAGACTTCGTCATTAATCAACAGGAAGGTCGTATTATAGTACACAAGCTAGATGACCGATCTGCTACAGTCCATCCTCGACAGCGGGGCCGATCTTTTTTAACAATAAGACCATGTTACGCCTTATGGATCGCTACATCGGCAAGCAGATCATTTCTGCGACGATTTTTGGTGTAGTCCTGCTCAGCGTGATGCTCGTCATGGGAAACCTTTTTAAGGAACTGAGGCCGCTATTAGTCGAGGATAAAGCATCCCCTATGCAAGTGGGGCAGTTCGTTCTAAGTTTTCTTCCCTTTTCTCTTATCTACACGATTCCCTGGGGGTTTCTTGTCGCCGTTCTCTTGGTTTTCGGCAGATTATCCGCTGAAAACGAACTGGTAAGCATGCGAATGTCAGGTCTAAGTTTGCTTAGAATATCGATGCCCGTTTTTGTGATTGCGGCACTCCTCTCTGCTCTTTGCCTGTGGCTCAATATATCAATGGTACGATCAAACCTGTTTCCTACCCCGGGCGTGCGCCGCACATCCACGTAGCCGTTAAACTTAAAGGCACAAAACGGCTGGTCACTCAATGCTATATCAAAGGGCACGA
>DPWT01000141.1 GCA_003527555.1 Verrucomicrobiales bacterium
CGAGTTTCGCCCTACGGGCAATCGTAGTATTCGCCATCGATTGGTCAAACCAGTCTGCACCAATTGCATTGCTGACGTTGGAGGTGTGAGAAAAGGTATTTGTTAATCTGAGGTTTTCAGCGAGTATGTTAGTGGTATTATTGATCGTTAGATTGATATCAAAAGGATGACCTGCGCGTATGGTCTCGGATGGTATTTGATGGTTTAATTTTAGAGTTGTGCTGCCTGGTATAGCCTTTGTCATGCGGTATCCATCGGTTTCCATGACGGCATTGAGTTCATTGATATAAAAAGGTATGAAATTGGAGTAATTGACGATGGTCCCCAAGAAAGGAGCTGTTGCAAATGCACTATTCGTGCCGATGATTGTGGCCACACCATCATGCTCGATCATCGTAGGCCCTCCAGAATCTCCTGTTTCGAAATGGACTTCATCAGAGTCAAAGCCCAGGGTGAGGTAGGAACTGCTGATAGTTTTAGTGGTTCTATCATCTACCGAGACATTGGCAAATGCTGCTGATGTTTGACTGCCTCCCTTGCCTCGCGTCCCCAAAATAACCAAGGGCTCGTTCAAGTAGGCATTGTCATTGGTTAAATTCAAATAAGGATGATGACGGATGTTGTAGTTGGTGGGTATGGCTTGTGTTAGCTTGCCGATTAGCAAATCCGTTTGTTCTGATTGAGTGATGATAGTTTTTGAATCTACCACGAACGATTGTATGGTGTTATCTGGAGCAAAAAAGCGTATCGTTTGACCGGCGCTGGGAGCTACATGTGAGGCACCTACAAAGTGAATAGGTGAAACCATCGTATATAATAAGCGCGTATCGGATGTTTTCCAGCCAACTCCCGTGAAATCTAAGTGGCTAAAAATAAAATTCGGGTTTCGCGCCGTGGGGTTAGGAAACCCAATGAACGGGTCGTGTTTATTCGAATCATAAGAGCGGTGCACAAGCGCTCCAGCAGGTAGCATAAAAGCGAGCGAAATTGACAAGACTGTATAATAAACGTGTAACCGCATAGTCAATACAATGAAGTTATCATGCCTCAAAATGTTAGCAAGCTATCATTCATAATGAAAATTGTGGTTGTTATGGTTGCACAAATGTATGTTCAGTGGGTGATGTGACATTACCGTGCTGGTCTTGTGCCAGTGGTTCTTGCGACGATGTCAGATGCTTTGCTTTTGATAGAAGGGCAATAATTAGCGTAAAAAAATTCGCTGTGGGTTTGACATGTCCCTTTCAACAATGCTTAAATCTACTCAGAGCATTAATCTTAATGCTTGCACCAACGAGACCAAAACTACCTATGAGTGACGACAACGACAACATCCCTAAGGCACCAAGCCCTCCAAGCGCACCTTCAAGGCCCGAGCCACCAGCACCGGCGCCAACGATTCCATTAAAAACAGCCAGCTCAGCTCCAGCCAAGCCGCCTTCGTTAGCGCCGACCGTCCAATTGCAAGCTGGTGGTACATCTACAGCTCCAGCTCCAGCTCCCACGGTGAAACTCAGCACACCTGGCGCTACTGGTCCTGCTACTAGCAATTTATCGGGTGGTTCAGGCCAGGCACTTCCCAAGGCAACTGTTCAGCTTTTGCCAACGCAGCCAATGACTCCCGGGGTAGCTACCACTCAGCCTGCAACTATTCGCACTGCGGATACTGATGATACCGATGAGCCCGGTGAGGGTGCATCAGCAGGGCTTTCGGTCGTAGCATTAGTAGCTGCTTTAATAGTTCTTGGCGTTCAGATCGCCACTGCAAGTATCTGGGTCGATGGTGACTGGGGAAAGCTCTTCGAGTAATTGCTTTGACATGTTTCTACTAATTCAAACAAACATAAGAACTTAACTTAACGATATGGTAATACAAATTATTTTGCTTCTCATTGGTGGCTTAGTTGCATGGTTGGCTTTCTCGACTGGCAACCTACCCCTATAGTTTGGGTGTTTTCATTTTCTCATGAGCCGTTCGTGGAAATTTCTGCGGGCGGCTCTTGACGTATCCACTCGGCTGTACATATTTCCGCCATGGCAAATACATATAATGAAGACAATTTCGATGCTGAAGTGATTAACTCAGACAAGCCCGTGCTTGTAGACTTTTGGGCAGAGTGGTGTGGTCCGTGTAAAATGATATCCCCGCTGATTGATCAATTAGCTGACGCAGTTGGCGACACCGCTGCTGTTGGTAAAGTTGAGGTTGATACCAATCAAGCACTTGCTGGTAAGTATGGCGTTCGTTCTATTCCCTGTTTGCTTTTCTTCAAAAATGGTGAAGTGAAAGAGACGATCACGGGTGCAAACGTGACGCTTGATCAGCTCAAGTCTACTCTTGAGGGACTTGCTTAATAGTTGAAAACAGCTAAATCGGGACATAGTGAATATATCCCGCAAAATTGACCAATTTGCCGCGTGGCTTCCTTTGAGGCCCGCGGCATATATGTGTATGCTTGCTATTTGGACGGTTACGCTATGGTTTTTGTCTGCAAGCAGTCCGGGCTCAGAGAGTGCTCCCAAGATCCCGCATTTGGATAAAATTGCGCATTTTTCTTATTTTCTTTGCGGGGGGGCAGCATTTGCTGCTTTTTTAGGGCTTAAGTGGCCTGAGTGCTCTCGGTTTCTTGTTTTCACGATGGTTTCAGTGGTATTTTGCCTAATTGGTAGGCTGGACGAGTATCACCAGTCATTTACGCCCGGTAGATCAGCAAACGATATTGGCGACTGGATCGCGGATTGCATGGGAGCTGTGGTTGGTGGGCTGCTTGTAATCACCATTTTGTTGCCTCGTATGCATAAGCATGTAAAAAAAATATGCGAGATCAGTAAAAGATAGCTAATTCTCTTGACTGATAGCTACCGAAGTGTATTTCTCGCCGCCCGCAATTAACTATTTTTCAATTCAATATTTATTAAAGTAATGGCCAGAGTATGCAGCATCAGAGGTTCCCGTGTCCGTGTAGGTGGTAGAGTTCACCGCTCTGGTCTCGCTAAGAAGAAGGGTGGTATTGGTCGGCACGTCACCAAGGTAGTAAAACGTTCAGTTTCTCCCAATCTACACACCAAGCGTATCTACGTTCCTGAGCTTGGACGTCATGTAAAGCTCAAGCTCAGTGCTAAAGCTATTAAGACAATCAATAAGAATGGTGCCTATGTCACTCTGAAGAAAGCCGGTTTGATCTAGGTTTAGCTCATCAATCAAATTTAATAAGAGCGATGACCGATAGGTTGTCGCTTTTTTGCTTCACGGAAATCTTGTTGCGTAGCTAGACTGATTGTATGGGAAAACTTCTGACCGTATTCGCTGTTGCTCTAATTATTTTTGCGGCCTGCAATAAGAGCCCAGAACAACAAGCTGGAAATACCAGAACTGCGAGTGAATCAGCTAATGAAAAATTAGTATCATTGGATAGTGCTCAAGCTCCATCCTTCCACAACGCATTGGTAAATGTGGCCAGTAATCTTGAGACTAATGGATCTCATCTATCAGTGACTCATATCGATGAGGATCTCAAACAGCTCGCCGAAGTCATGGACGGACTGCTTGATGTGGCGCGACAAACTTCCGATGAAGTGCCGCTGAATTTGAGTGTGGTGAATTTAGTCAATGACCTTGGGTTAGAAAAAATTGATGCTGTGGGGCGAAGTTCACGATGGAATGAAAGTGCATGGCACAATCGGTTGTTCATACAAACTGGAGGGAGCCGCAGTGGCGTTCTCTCGCTTATGGGTGATGAGGGAACTGCTTGGAGAGCGGGAGATTTCGCACCTGCCGACGCAGATGTGGTAGTTGAATTTGAGCTGAATCTGCGCCGCCTCAGGCAAACGATGTTGATTGTGAGCGCTGCATTTGATGAACAGACACAGCAGGGATTTCTTGAGGCGATGCAGGAGAAAATAGCTGATAGCGCGATGACGGTGGGTGATTTATTAGGAAAGATGGATATACGTGCTACACTGGTCATATCCCTTGACAGGGAGCAGCGCTGGAATGTGTCCGAGCAGGTCGAGCTACCAACAATGCTTGTGACCTTACGTATCGAGAGAGGAATGTGGCTGTGGAGGCAGTTTGGTGAGCATATCGAGGCGGATGCCGAAGTCAGCGAGAAGGATGGACTCAAGATCGTCAAGGCACCCGAAGAAATGGATACGCCCATGGGTAAGCTCAAACCTGTGATCATATTGGACGAATCCAAAGATGTCATTTTGGTTTCCTTGTCGGAAGCTTACTTGGAGAAATGCCGATCAGGGAAAACTACATTATCCAGTAGCGACGACCTTAAGTCAGCAACCACAGGGTTTCCAGCCAAAGGTAATGGGCTTATTTATGTCTCGAGAGATTTTTGTAAAGAGCTTGTCGAGCAGGTCATTCAGGTTAGAAAGAACATGCCAAAGGATGGTGAAGCAACGGCACTTTTTGATGGGTTGTTAGGGGTTTCGAACCTGTCCGCGAATGATGTGGTGCACGGCTACGCGTGCTGTATTGCCAACACGAAAAGCGGTATTTTGATCGTGGGTAACTCTCCCATGCCAGACAAAGGTTATGGGATGATGAGTAGTGTTGCTCCCATTTCTGCAATGGCAGCTATAGCGACCCCCATGATTCTTAAACAAAAGAAAAAAGCACAGCTTGTCCAAGTGGTATCTAACATGAAGAAAATGTATTACCTGTTTATTGATTATGATATAGATGAAGGTAAATTCCCCGAGCAACTGGAGGACTTGGTTAAGAAAGGATATCTTAAACAAGACACCCTTACGATGTTGAATAGCTGTCATGCAGACGGCGAAGATAGACCGCTTGTCTATATCCCTGGTTTCAGGACGTCGGACCATTCGGCGACTATTATCATGCATACCCCTGCACCCATCGACGGGAAGCGAACATATTTGAGAATCGATGGTGAAGTGAAAACGATGAAGGAAGCTTCTTTCCAGCAACTGATTAAGGTACAAGGCGCGCGTGAGTAGCTCAAGGTTTAGACAGACTTATGGTGAAGTTATTGCGATTATGCCGGTGCTCTGCGCGGGCTTGCCCCATCAAGATATCTAGTGTAAACAGCACACAGCGATGCGGTGATCTGTCCGTGTCTGCCGCACTTAATTTATGAAGCGTTTCTTCCCATACTATCGCTACCTGTTCGAGGTGAAGTGGTATTTCCTGCTTGCGGTGCTATCTGGCGTAGGATTTGGTGTGGCGACGGGCCTAGGTATGCCATACATGATGAAAACTGTCCTTCCTGAGATGTTTAGGGGTGATGAGATTTCGTGGGTGGAATTAATACCTGTGGCATTAATTTTGCCCGCAGCATTTTTTGCCCGTGGCCTTTGTGACTACGTCAACAGTTACCTTATCCAATACTGTGGTGGGCGAGTGCTTGAGCGAATTCAGGTGCAGCTATTTAAAAGGTTACAGTTCCTTTCGGTTGGGTTTTTCCAGCAAAACAAAAGTGGCGACCTTTTAAGCCGTCTTATGGTGGATACACAAATGATGCGTAATGTGTTGGTCAATATTTCTAATGATTTGATCAAGCAACCGATGGTGTTGATTTCTGCTATAACGTATCTGGTGGTTCAATCAATTGAGCGCGGTGAGATGTTCTTCTTGTTGGTTTGTATGGCGACTATACCGATGTGTGTTTTCCCCATTCGAATTTTTGCGAAAAGGCTCAAATCTAAAGCTGAAAAAGTGCAATCTGAGATGGGAACTATCTCGGCCTCGGTCACAGACAGTATTCAGGCGCCGCAGGAAATTCGTGCATACAACATGCAGAGGAAAGTAATCTCCGCATTTCGAACTAAAGTTCTGCAATTATTCAAGGCACGAATGAAGGTGGTCAAATATGACAATATGATTTCTCCCTCAGTGGAGATCATTTCATCCTTCGGCATTGCGGCAGCTATTCTCTATGCGGGAAGATCGGGAATGGAATTCGACAAAGATCTCATGCCCTTGTTAATGGCGTTATATCTTTGTTATGCACCGATTAAGGTCTTGGGTAAGGTCAGTGCACGTATTCAGAAGGGTTTGGCATCACTTGACCGTGTTGAGTATATTCTCAATCATGATGCTATGCTTGCAGATCCGGAAAAGCCTCTGCCATTAAATAATGTGAAGGGCGAGGTGTGTTTTGATGATGTTTCCTTTGGCTATAGAGACAATCAGACTGTAATCAAGGACATCAATATCACCGTTCCTCAGGGGCAAGTGGTGGCTTTGGTTGGGCCAAGTGGTGCTGGTAAAACTACTTTCGCGAGTTTGGTTCCTCGGTTTTACGATGTTACGAAAGGCGTCATTAGTGTGGATGGGCATGATGTTCGTAAAGTTACCAAGGAGCAGTTGCGTGATGGAGTTGCGATCGTTTCTCAGAGCCCGGTGTTATTCAATGATTCCGTGATGGAGAATATTCGTATTGGTCGTCCTGGGGCCAGTGATGCAGAGGTTATTAAAGCTGCAGAGAAAGCCCACGCCGATAAGTTTATATCTGAGATGGACGGGGGTGAAGGCTACTCGACGACAGTTGGGGAAAAAGGATCAAACCTCTCCGGTGGTCAGCGCCAGCGTATCGCTATCGCGCGAGCATTTCTGAAAGATGCCCCTATTCTAATTATGGATGAAGCGACTTCTGCCCTTGATAGCGAGAGCGAGGCAAGGATCCAAGCAGAGCTTGAGGATTTGGTTCAAGGGCGCACAACCTTCATCATTGCGCACCGATTTAGTACCATTAAGATTTGCGATCGTATCCTCGTGTTTGAGGATGGTGGTATTGTTGCTGATGGTCCTCATGAGGATATTTATCAAAGCAGTGCGCTATACCGTGATTTATACGACCGCCAATCGGGATGATTTGATAATCTCTGGTCAGGTGTCATTTAATCAATGAGTTCTTTAAGTTGATTGATTTCTAGCTGACTATGGACTGCACTTACTGATATCCTTAATCTGGCAGAGTTTCTTGGAACTGTGGGGTATCTTATCGCAGGAATCAGAAATCCTGATGAGCGTAACTCAAGCGCTTTTTGCATGGCAGACCTGTTGTCACCAATAATCCAAGGAATGATCGCAGACTGTGCGTCTTGTTTTAGTTGCTTGATGTTAGACCAGAGCTTGTCGCGTAACTGACGTCCCTCCTCACTTTGTATGATGTCTAGAGCTGCTCCTGCTGCTGCCATTTGTGCCGGTGGTGGAGCAGTTGAGTAAATGAATGATCGAGCTTTGTTGATGAGTAAATCAATCCACTGTCGATTTGCTGCAATGTAGCCTCCCGCCACTCCAGCCGCTTTGCCTAACGTGCCCATGTGTAGATCAATTTCATCTGTCAAGCCGAGCTGCTCAGCCAGCCCCATACCGGTTTCTCCTAAGACACCTAGGGCATGTGCTTCGTCGACCATGAGTAAAGCGCCATGCTTATTACAAAGAGAAACAATTTCAGCCAAGGGCGTGGTGTCTCCGTCCATACTAAAAACGGATTCAGTAACGACGAGAGTTCTTGTATTAGTTTTTTGGGCTGTGGACTCTAATAGTTTTTCAAGTTTTCCCAAATGGCTATGTGGGAAAACACGAATTGTGGCGTTACTCATGCGTGCCCCATCGATCAAGCTGGCATGGCAGAGCTTGTCCATGATAATTGTATCGCCTTTTTCAAGGACAGCGGGAATTACACCTGTGGATGTCGCGTAGCCTGTGGCGAAGGTGATAGCAGCCTCCGTGCCTTTGGCGGTAGCCAGTTTATCTTCTAGCTCCTGATGTGAGCTAGAAGTGCCGCAGATCAAACGTGATGCAGTGGCGCCTACACCCAGCTTTTCCACAGTGGATAGATAGACTGCTTTGATTGCGGGGTGTTTTGAGAGGCCTAGGTAATCGTTGGATGCGAAATCAATGAGTCCGTCGTGCGGATCTGGAATATGTCGCCGTAGTGACGCTGCATCAAATTTTATGAGTTCGTCTTCGGGTGGTCGCATGGCGGAATAGGGGACTAATTAGATCGTGGTCGTTCCAATGCCCAGCGGAGTAGTTTTTCTGAGTCGTCCCAGATCGTCTTAGACGTGGCTCCAAGCACGACAACGATGGCGGAGCGACCGTTCAAGGTGCCGCTGGAAACCAAGCATCTTCCTGATGCTCTTGTGGTGCCTGTTTTCATACCATTACAATAGGATAATCTCTTTAGAATCCTGTTTGTATTTTCTAGGCGCTTGGATCGGCCATTAGAGAATCGAAAGGTATAAGCTCGTGTGTTCATGATCCCTCGTAATGTTTTACTGCTAAAAGCAGCACGTGCGCAGATTGCCATGTCTCTTGCGGTGGAATACTGCCCTTTGGCTGTAAGGCCATGAGGGTTCAGAAAATTCGAGTCCTTCATGCCAAGGCTTATAGCTTTACGGTTCATTACCTTGGAAAATGAGGCCTCGCTACCGGCTACACTGCGTGCTAGCGCGCGTGCGACATCATTACCACTTTTTACAAGCAACGCGCCTAACAATGTACGTCTGCTGTAGACTTGCCCGGGAAGAATACCAAGTTTGGTAGGGACTACCCAAGTGTCACTTTTGGTGATAGTGAATTTGCGAGTAATATTGCCATTATCCAAAACGCACAGAGCGGTCATGAGTTTTTGAGTGCTGGCAACGGCACATCGCTGGCGGGCGTTTTTTTCGTAAAGGACACGTCCACTCGTGAAGTCGACTACAATCGCACGTGGCGCGCCAATGGTGGGAGCAGGTTTTCTTGGTATGGCACCTACCTGCACTGGCTTGGTGATGGTCATACTACTGCGCATATGGGGTGCCTCAGCACAGGATACGAGTGGTAAAATAGAAATGGCGACAAGAGGAAGTAAGTGGCGCATAGTCAGCATGAGTAGCAATACTCTGAAGCGTCTACCATCGTGGCATCAAGTCAAGGAGTAAGAGGGAGTAATCGCCATGAAAAAAATCGTCTGTATGAAGCGCTCAGCATAAAAGAAACGTTTATGTTGTTAACTAAACAGAATACTATGATTGACGTTTCTACCTTAAAGATCTGAAGAAAGAACGGGTGATCAGAAAACAAAGAAATAAGAGCCCAAGCGGGATCGCCATCAGTGCGCCGATGACAGTGATTGGTATAATTACAAGCTTACCATATGACTTTCCCCATAGTGACATGAACCAGCGGGTTAGACAGAGTGTCAAGCGTGCTTTCCATGGCAGCGATTTTTGCAAATCAGCGAAGATGTTTTCTGGGGTGGGGGAGAAACCGCTGTTAGGATTTTGGCTTGTGGCCTGTGACCAATTTGCATTACCCTTTTGCTTGGCACTATCATTTTTTTTGTAGTGACAATTTCGTCGATCGTAATGGTTTTTCTATCTGGCAAGTTAGAATATTCTATTTTGGGATTATGAATGAGCGCTTTCCATAGCTACGCCTGATGGAGTGTCTTGTCAGTCGTTGCCTCAATGATAGCGAAACGCTCGCGGTTTAACGTGGGGTCCGTGCGGAAAGTAAGGCGACCGCTGTGCGTGCGCTCAAGTTCGACGAAAAGGTTTGAGTCTTCATTTTTGAAGCGATTCAGCACCTCTGTATTTACGACGATAACAAGATCTCCGAGGCCGCCCTCACCGCGTTGAATTACGGTGTTTAGCGCGCGCTGGACTTCTACACTCATGGTCATTGGGGTTTTCACTCTGCCGCGGCCTTGGCAGTATGGGCATGGTTCCATCAAGCTGTCTCGAAGTGACTCATTAAGACGTTGGCGAGTCATTTCCATCAGTCCGATAGAGGAAATTTGTAGTACTTGAGTTTTTGCTTTGTCACGCTTGAGCCGCTCTTTCATGGCGCGATAAACCGCCTGTTGATCACGGCGATGACGCATATCGATAAAGTCAACAACGACGAGACCACCTATGTTACGTAATCTCAGTTGGCGGGCAACCTCTTGAGCCGCTTCGACATTTGTTTCTAGTAGCATTTTATCGACATCTTTAGATCCCTTATTGCGACCTGTATTAACGTCGACGGTGATCATGGCTTCGGTCTCATCAATCACGAGGTAACCACCGCACTTGAGCCATACTTGCCGTGAGAATGCCTCATCAATTTGTTTCTGCAGGTTGAGTTTTTCAAAAATTGACTGACGGGATGGAAGGTGGTGAATACGGCGTTTTGCTCTACGTGAAATACGCCCTGCGATTTCGCGCATCTCATTGGTTGTATTCTCATTGTCGCAGATAACTTGGCCTACATTATCAGTAAGAAAACTGCGCACACTACGCTCAATAAGACCTGGTTCGCGGAAGCAGCAGACTGGCGCCTTTTGGTTGATGCGTTTATCTTCAACTGCATACCATTGCTCTAACAAAATAGCAAGATCACGCACGAAATGGCGTGCGCGTTGGCCAGTAGCGACAGTGCGCATGATGATGCCCATGCCTTCAGGGACCTGAAGCTTTTGCATAATACGGCGTAGCCGCTGACGTTCTTTTGGATCGTCTACCTTACGAGAGATTCCAAACTGGTCAGAGTAGGGCATTAATACGAGGTAGCGACCAGCCATTGAGATATTTGTTGTAACGCGAGGGCCCTTATTTCCAATGGGACCTTTAGATACTTGAATCATAATTTCAGACCCTTGGGGATAAATGCTGGGTATATCCTTTGAAGTGATACGCTTTTGTTTTTTCTTCTTTTTTTTCTGCCCCTCACGTTGAATTTCCTCGAGGCCGTTATCGAGCGCTGCCGGAATAGCATCCCAGAAGTGAAGAAATGCATTTTTTTCTAGGCCTATATCAACAAACATGGCTTTCAAGCCAGGTTCGATATTTTTAACAGTGCCTTTGAAAATACCGCCCACGATATTGAGATCTCCTTCACGTTCCAGATTGTATTCTTCTAGGGAGCCTTCCTCGATGAGGGCAACGCGGCGTTCGAGTTTTTCTGAGTTGATGACGAGTGAAGTGCCTTGCATGGGCGTGGTGTTTTCAATACCAAGAGCTTTTTTGATACGTTTAATCATTTTTTTAAGTAGTTAGTAGATAGTAGAGAGTTGTTATTGGGGGAAGTTTATTATTCTTCAATGATGATTGCCTTTGGGACTGTGGAGCCCTCTTCGTCGATCGGTTGTCGGATGGTAGGTTGAGGTAAGCGAGGTCGGATCATTACTGGGGCAGGGGAATTAGTTATGATATTCTCAATCTCATTGCCAGTTTCTCCGTTGTCTTCGAAAGTAATGTTGAGCAAGTTATCTTGATCGGTCAGTTCCACTTCTTTGCGTACTAGGAAATCACCGTTGTATTCTGTCATTTTAGCGAGTGGGAGTTCTCGGCCTTCGTCACGCGCGAATAAGCCGCGCATGATCAGATGTACGAGTGGGCCAGCGACAGCGCCGCCGGATTCACCTTGTTTTACGGCAACTACAACGACGTAGCGTGGACGATCATATGGAGCGAAAGCAACTGTCCATGCGTCGTTTGACTTGATTCCCATATCAGTTGTTTGAGCGGTTCCCGTCTTAGCGCAGACGGCTCGGTTTTTTACAGCAGCACGGCGTGCGGTGCCGCCTAATTTATTGGCTGCAAGAAACATGCCATGACGAATACGCTCAACGTGAACGGTCTTGAGACCTTCTTGGAGCAAGTTTACTTTCAGGTTTGGTTGGTTTTGTACGACAACGCCATTGTGCGGATGAATGACTCGTTTGACGATACGTGGTTTGTAATATTGCCCACGATTAGCAATAGCTCCAACCAGCGCTGCCATTTGAAGAGGGCTGGCGGCGCTGTCCGACTGTCCGATGGACATCATGCCGGTGATAGCTGGAGTGACGGCAGAACCTGGGTGAAGCTGTTGTCTCCAGAATCGATTTCCAGGAATAAAACCTGAAGATTCCGAGGGTAATTCAATGCCGGTCTTGAGTCCCAGTCCGAGGAGCTGGAACGAGCTCAACATTTTTTTACTACCGATTTTATTAGCGATTTCCATGAAATAGCAGTTACATGATCGCTGAATTGCTTCCTGCAGGTCTAGACGACCATGGCCGCTGCGTTTCCAGCAGCGAATCTTGACGTTTCCGTATGCTACGTATCCTGAACAGTCTTCATGATCAAATGCGTGACCATGGATAGCAGCTGCGATTGCAGTGGGGAGCTTGAAGGTGGATCCGGGGGTGAAATTGTTGATTGCTTTGTTTACCAATGGATTTGCACGATTTGAGGTATAATTTTTCCATGCTTCCGGATCGATGCTGGGGACAAAGTAGCTTGGGGTGAAGTCTGGAACAGATACCATGGAAATAACCTCGCCGGTATTGGGGTCTAACACGACGGCGGCGGCACGGCCTACACGGCGCAGTATATTTTCTACTAAGTATTGAACGCGGGAATCAATAGTGAGCTCAACGCGTGAGCCAACGTCTGGTTTGATATAGTCGACCATACTTAGAATCTTACCTTTTTCGTTTTTGAGTATGGTTTTGATGCCCTCGGAGCCGGTAAGGTGTGAATTCATTGTGGCTTCAACGCCTGCGATACCCTTGCCATCGCCTGTGTAGTGTTTGAACTTACGTTTTGCATCATCGGGTATATCTCCCTTTTCCCATTGTTTGACATACCCAAGAATGTGCGAAGCGAGGGAGCCATAAGGGTATTCACGCCTGGGACTGATACGGATATTTACTCCAGCAAGTTCGAGATTGTGTTCTGCGAAATGAGCGAATTGATCGTAGCTTAAATTATCGCGAAAGGTGAATGGGACTAGGCCGCCGTGGGTGATGTAATGAGTATTTAAGGCATTAGAACTATATTTGTTGTCTAGCCCATGGATGGCGAGTCTTGGGCGAACCCAAATGTTGACAATTTCGTGGGTTTTAAGTTGGCGGAACTTCTTAACCTGAGGGTCGTCTTTGCCTCTGGTCTCGATGAGGTGGCGTTTATAGTCGTTACGGATCTCCTCCAAGTTGAATACGACCTCGTGATTACGTTGATTTGTTGCAAGTGTGATGCCGTTACGATCTGTGATATCACCTCGGATACCTGGTTCGCGAATAGTGACCGTGTAGTTTGATGGGACCTGCCGCAGGAATTCTGAACGTTCTTTTATCTGGTATTGATACAGGCGCGACAACAACGCACCGAACCCGACAAGGATGATGGCGGTAAGGAGGTATAGTCTTAGGCGGTAGCGTGGTTCCATGTTGGAAGATAGTTAGTCGATATATCGGTGCTCTTTTTTTAGACCAGTATACCGAATGGTATGATGACATGCAGACGCGAGTTGGAAAATCAGCCAAAAGATGAAGGGTGAGAACAGCATGGTGAGGGCGCTCGTGAGGTAGATTCTGTAGAATGCAGCGCGCGGGAATACAAAGTCCCCACGAACAAAGTTAATGAGAAGAAACTCAGCAAACAGATAGAAAAAAATGGCAATCCCAGCTAACAGAGAGGATATATGCCATTTCCCTCTTTTGAAAAGAGGTTGGATCCCCTGCATGAGTAGGCCCATCATGGCATAGAGAATAATGCTGTAACCAAAGCGTAGATTCTCGACTGGGTTCGTATAAATTTCTATATCGCCGCCTGATGG
>DPWT01000142.1 GCA_003527555.1 Verrucomicrobiales bacterium
TAGCCGCTGCCATCGCCCCATAATCCGTCTGAGGGCATCGCCAGGATCATTGGTGGGATGGTGCCATCATCAATCATTGATTGGAGTGTGACATGTGCTTGTCCCTGCATCGCCCAGCTCCAATGTGATCCGTAAACGCCATGTAGAAGGATGATCACGGGTAATGGTTCTGAGACGATCGATGGTGATGGTGAGTAGATCGTGATGTCGCCTCGTCCAGCCAATGCGTTTGATTTGACGGTAACAAACTGAAGGTTACCCTGCGATGGAGTGACAACGATTGGCGCAGCTTCAAGCGTGCGGAATGAAGATTCAGGTGATTCAGGCATGGCTCAATCAAAGACAATGACACCCTTGGCGTTGCGACCTGCTAGCATGTCGTCGATGGCCAGTTTGAGGTTATTGATGTTGTATGTGCGGGTGACGAGTTCATCGAGCTTAAGTGCCCCTTGTTGATAGAGCTCGAGTAGTTTGGGGAAGTCCTGTTCTGGGTTGGATTTTCCATAAAGTGGGTTGATGTAGATCTTGTCCCACTCAAAGAGGTTCATATCCATCTCAATGGTTTCCTCGATGCCGGAAACTTGGACTGCCATTCCTGCATTGCGAACCATGGCCAGCGGAGCCGCACCCAGTGCTGGGATGCCTGTGCATTCGAATGAATAATCAGCGCCGCGACCGTCACAGATCTGTTTGACCTTTTCAGCAGCCAGTAACAATCCTGTGTCATCTGGTGATGCAAGCACCTGATGCGTGGCGCCGAATTGAGTTGCCATTTTGAGTCGTTGCTCATTGACGTCCACGGCGATAATTTTTTCTGCTCCAGATATGCGTGCACCTTGGATGACATTCAGCCCAACCCCTCCCGTTCCTAGCACAACTGCACTGCTGCCGGGTTCAATACCTGCTGCATTGACAGCGGAGCCGTAGCCGGTCATCACGCCACATCCTATGATGCAGGCGGAAGGAAAGGGGATATTGACGTCAGTGGGAATGGGGATGACTGCTTCTTGCCGCACCACGGTGTGGCTGCTGAGAGTGCCGATGTTGAATGACCTCTTAATTGGCTCACCATTCCAGAGAGTTGCATTCGCGTGTGCCATGCCGTGATCGGGATCAGTACCTGTGACGGGTGAGTTTTTTTCACAAATACTCAAATTGCCACGTTCGCATTGGTAACAGGTCTTGCAGGGGATTGCCCAGTTGAGCAGGACGCGGTCGCCCACCGATACCTTGGTTACGCCATCGCCAACTGCCTCGACCACGCCAGCACCCTCGTGCCCAAGGATGAATTTTCCACCCCAAGTGAGTGAGTCGTAGTCGGTATGGCAGATACCTGACGCCTTGATGGCGACCATGACCTCGCCCGCATGCGGTGGGTTGACCTCGATTTGCTCGATGGTGAAGGAGCCTTTCCCATCTGACACAGCAGCTATTTTCATTGATCCAGAGTCACGGTGAGATTTTTAAATCCGAGCGCTCGTTCGTAATCGACTTCCTTTTCGATACTTCTCTCTGCGGATAGCTGGGTGATCGATTTTAGTTTGCTGAGTTTTTTAAGAAGTGAGCGGATGATGAGCCGCGCGTGGATCGCACCTAGGCAATTGTGTGTTCCATTTCCAAAAGCAATGTGTGGGTTGGGTTTGCGGTCGAGTCGGACTTCCTCGGGTGAGTCGAAGACAGTTTCATCGAAATTAGCGGACGCCCAGTTGAGAGCCACACGTGAATCAGCCTCGACTTGGACGCCATGAACGTCAGTTGCTACTGGGCATACTCGGCCAATCTGAGTGATGGGCGAAATGTAGCGCATTAGTTCCTCGGTAGCTGTGATGACT
Source organism: Verrucomicrobiales bacterium (assembly GCA_003527555.1). Taxonomy (GTDB): domain Bacteria; phylum Verrucomicrobiota; class Verrucomicrobiia; order Verrucomicrobiales; family Akkermansiaceae; genus Oceaniferula. The sequence goes on from DPWT01000142.1 coordinate 1,833, forward strand.
AACTTGGGGTTTTCGCGTAGTGCTACCAATGCCTCTGGGTGCTCAGACAGGTAGGCAATCGTGGAGCTGATCGAGTGGATAACGGTATCCCTGCCACCGGCAAATGTGAGGTTGGCAAAGCCGAGCATCTGGTCACGGGTGAGAGGCTGACCTTGATATTTCGCTTTGGTTAGCGCGCTAAAAAAATCGTCACCTGGGTTTTGTTCTGCTAGGTCGAGCTGCTCGTGCAGGTAGTTGTCTAGCGCCTTACCTTTTTGTGAATCGTTGCTGTTGCCATCGCGGAACACATGCACGCCCCAGCCGACCCAGATATCTGCCTCATTTTCTGGCACATCCAGAAGATAGGTTAACGCACGCGACTGCAGTGGCAGGGCAAACTCAGAGACGATTTCGACCGACTCTTGCTGGACTCCCTGATCGACGAGCTCATCGATTAGGGCTTCGATTCTAGCGATGTATTCCTTCTGTAGTGGTCGGCGGAAAAACGGCTCTACGATAGCGCGGTATTCTTTGTGTTCAGGCGGGTTTGTTTCAATTGGTAATTGGCGCACGCTACGGGCGTCTTCCTCTGAGGGGATGGGCACACGAAATGGGGCGTCACTGCTGAAAGTCTCGTGGTCTCGTGCAGCAGTCCGCACACCTTTGTGGCCTAGGATAAGGGCTAATTTCTCTCCTGCCACCTCAGTCTCCATGGCCCCATTTTCTTGGCGCGCTTTTTTAAATGGATCGTGATACGGGCATGATGGTGTCTCCATGGTGTAAGTTATTAAATGGTTAGAGTTCCACGACCTCAACGACCAATCCGTCGAGCTCATCGGTAAGTTCGATTTGGCAGCTTAGTCGACTATTGCCATCCGCTCCGTCTTCTAGATCGAGGATATCTTTCTCAGTATCGTTCTGTGGCCCTACCTTTTCCTTCCATTCATCAGTCACACGCACATGGCAAGTAGCA
>DPWT01000164.1:0-2211 GCA_003527555.1 Verrucomicrobiales bacterium
CGTGGATTATAATCACCCGTCCTTAAATACTCCGGCACTACATCATTCACATTAGTAGCAGCTATAATGTGGTTCACCTTCAGGCCCATACGAGTAGCTAATAGTAGAGCTGTGAGATTGCCAAAGTTACCACTGGGAATGACAAATGTAGGCGGTTTGTTAGAAACACGTGCTGCCTCAAAATAATAAAGCATTTGAGGGATCAGACGTGAGATATTGATAGAGTTCGCCGAGGTGAGGTTACACCTTTTGGAGGTTTTTGGGTCGAGGAACGCGGCCTTTACCATACGTTGGCAATCGTCAAAGCTCCCATTAATTTCAAGAGCTGTGATATTGCCGCCCAGTGCTGTGAGTTGTTTTTCCTGGAGTCCACTGACTTTTCCAGATGGGTAAAGTATGACTACACGTGTGCCCTCGACGTTGTGAAATGCACTAGCAACGGCTCCTCCGGTATCCCCTGAGGTTGCCACCAAGACGGTCAGTGTTTGTTCATCATTACGCGTTAGCCATGCCATAACGCGTGCCATAAAGCGTGCTCCAAAATCCTTGAACGCCAGTGTCGGACCGTGAAACAGCTCAAGCACATGACGATGCTCATCAAGGGCAACAACAGGTGCAGGAAAATTTAAGGCATCGGCAACGATCTCTTCTAACACATCTTCAGGGATGGCATCGTGAAGCAAGGTAGACACGACACGAAATGCCATGTCTTGGAATGAGAGCCCTTTCCAGTCATTCCAAAACGCATCGTCAAGTTGCGCAATATGCTCGGGCATGTAGAGACCATTGTCGGCAGGTAGCGAACGCAAGACTGCTTCGCCAAATTCGACAAAGCTCTCTGGGTTGTTGGTGCTGTAGAGGCGCATGAGATGATTATCATGAAAGCGAACGGCCAATCCTACAAGTGTGAAGCGTGTACATGAAAACAGCGCGGATAACCGCGCTGTTGAAAAGAACACAAATTTAAGTGTTAGAACGGAATGTCATCGTTTTCATCGACTCCACCACTGCTCTGTGCCGGTGAACCACCATGCTGCGACGGTTGCTGCTGAGGTGCTAAATTTCCTCCTTGTTGGTTCTGGTTTCCACCACCGCCGCCACCTCTTGGTGATCCCATAAGCTGGATATTATCCGCGACCACCTTGAGTTTAGAACGTTTTTTACCCGTTTCCTTATCGTCCCATGAATCCGTCTGTAACCTTCCTTCAACAAAAAGCGGTTTACCTTTTCCGGAATACTGGTTTGCCACCTCAGCAGTGCGTCCCCAAAGAGTAACGTCCACGAAGGTCGTTTCCTCAATTTTTTCGCCGTTGTCACCTGAGCGCACGCGATTGACCGCCAGACCGATGTCAGCTACCGCTGTTCCCTTGGGAGTGTAGCGCAATTCGATATCACGGGTCACATTTCCCATGAGCATTACTTTATTGAAATTAGCCATAGATTGTATGCTAGCGGTTGATGCTGCCTGAGCGCAATCGAAAACCTGTGCGAAAAATAACGGCTGGCTAGCCCAGTCGCTGGTAGTGCTGCAGGTAGACGCTATCGTTGAGGTTAAGAGTGCTTTGAATCTTCTCAATAGCATCTGGCTCTGCCTCGAAGAGGTAGTTCACATAATGTCCACCATCGAGGTGACGCGCGTTATAGGCGAACTTGCGGCGGCCGAGTTGCTGAATTTCGTCCATCTTGGCTCCGTTACCCTCCATTTCCTTCGCTACCGAGGAAACGAGGTCATTGAGGCCGTCTTCTTGACCTTGTGAATTGAGTACGATCAGTCCTTCGTATTTTCTGCTCATCGTTGATTGTTGGTTGTAAGTTGTGTTATGCTTCTGGTTTTTTGCTGGTGTTGAAAGCGTTTGCGGCTGCTTCAACACCCTCAGAAAGCGAAAACTGCACGGCTTCGGCTGCAGTTGCAAGCGTGTTTTCTAATTCATTCGTCTCACTGGTGGAAAACTTTCCAAGTACATGACTCGTCATGGAGTTTTGCGTCTCATTTCGCGCACCATCATTCGCATTTCCAATCCCGATTTTAAGGCGAGGAAAGCGGTCGCTACCGAGGTGAGCAATGATCGACTTGACTCCGTTATGACCGCCGGCGGAGCCCGCCATACGAAAACGTAGACTGCCAAATGGAATAGAGACGTCATCGTAAACTACAATGACTTGTTCTGGTTTCAATTTGTAAAATCTAAGTGCTGCACCAACCGACTGACC
>DPWT01000164.1:2417-3009 GCA_003527555.1 Verrucomicrobiales bacterium
GCAAGCCGATCCACGACCATAAACCCAACGTTGTGGCGGGTTTTCTCGTATTTCTCGCCTGGGTTACCGAGGCCTACAATGAGTCTGATCAAGGACATGGTTTACTTTTTATACAATAAGGACAAAACTCCAAATAAAATCAGCCCGAAGCCGAAGCTCCGGGCTGATATCAATAAAAAGTAATCAAGCGGAGCGCTTACTCGTCATTCGATTTCTCGGATGTGACTTCTGGCTCGGCAGGTGTATCGCCTTCGCCTTCTTCTTCACCCTCTTGTTCCTCAGATGTAGCAACACGAGTCTTGGCACAGAGAGCCACCACAATGTCATCGCTCAGAGTTGGAGCAACACCCTCTGGGAAATTGATGTCACCAATGTTAAGGGCATCACCAATTTCAAGGCTGGTGACATCCGTTTCAATTTGCTCGGGAAGGTCTTTAGGAAGACAGCGGACTTCCAAAGTATGGAGCATCTGCTCAAGCAAGCCACCGGCTTTTACTCCGGACGGCTCACCATCAAGCTCAAGTGGTAGATTTGCCGTGATTTCGGTCTTTTCATCCACAGCTAAGAAATCAACGTGAAGAATTTCATTAGT
>DPWT01000164.1:3183-5499 GCA_003527555.1 Verrucomicrobiales bacterium
TCAAGGTTTACAAGAATGGAGTCAGAGACAGCATGATTTAACATATCGGTAAATGTTTTGCTATCGACTTTGACATTCTGGTTTTCAGAGCCACCACCGTAAATAACGGATGGGATTAAGCCTTCACGACGCATTTGTTTGAGAACGCCAGAACCCGTGCGGGCGCGTTCCTCTGCTTTCAGAGTTTTTGGTTTAGCCATTAGATTGGATGGTTTGGATTAGTTTCTAGATGAAGTAAATAATGATGTGAGCAGTGCCCGAAAACAACTGACGGTGGTAGTGAGTGAGTAGTGAGTAGCCCTCGGGGGGCGGGTAATTACCACTTTAGACGTCAATGTCAAAGAGAGAAGTGACAGATTTTCCATCATGGATGCGGGAGATGGCGTCACCCATGAGGCCAGCGATGGAAACAACAGAAACTTTATCACCATGCGCCATAGGCACTGAATCCGTCGTAATGAGCTCTTTAATAGCTGATTCGGCAATACGTTTGCGTCCCATTTCCCCAATAACACCGTGGGAAACTCCAGCATAAATACTCTTCGCTCCGTTATTTTCCAGGATCTCTGCTGCGGCACAGAGAGTGCCCGCAGTCTCTGTCATGTCATCTACAAGGAGGACATTACGCCCTTCTACGTCACCAATAACGTTCATTGCCTCAACTTTAGTCGCACTAACACGGTGCTTTGCAACAATAGCAAGTTCAGCACCCAGTTTATCGGCGTAGGACCGTGCCATTTTGACACCACCCACATCTGGCGAAACAACAGTGAGGTTACTCGCATCATCACCATGCTTTTCGCGCAGGTGTTTTATAAAGACAGGCTTAGCATAAAGGTGATCGACTGGGATATCAAAGAACCCCTGAATCTGAGCGGCGTGCAAATCCATGGTGAGAACACGATCTACACCGGCGGCAGAAATGAGATTTGCTACCAGCTTAGCTGTGATCGGAACACGCGGTTGGTCTTTACGGTCCTGACGGGCGTATCCGAAAAACGGCATCACCGCAGTGATACGGCCGGCACTTGCGCGCTTCGCCGCATCCACCATGATGAGCATTTCCATCAAGTTATGATTGGTAGGCGGACATGTCGGCTGCACGAGGTAAACATCTTCGCCGCGGATATTTTCGTTGATCTGAACGAATGTTTCACCGTCAGGAAACGAGGTGACGTGAACGTCTGCAAGTTTTTGTCCGAGGTGACTCGCGATGTCCTCTGCGAGTTTTTGGTGAGCCTTACCGCTGAATATTTTCATCTGATTTGACCTAATTTGGTGCTACTGCGGGGATCATGGAGTAACGGCTAGACATGACAACCCCAAAGCGTTCGGAGATCGATTATTTTGCTCCCTTGCCAAACAAAACAGCCGGTACCGTCATGACAAGTAACTTGACGTCATACCAGAGCGACCAATTATCGATGTATTCTAGATCCATTGCCACCCAGTCCTCCCACTCGGTAATATTGTTACGACCTCCAGCCTGCCACGTGCAGGTAATACCGGGTTTCACGCTAAGTCGGCGGCGGTGTTCAGATTTTTCAAATTTCTTAACCTCATAAACTGGCAATGGACGAGGGCCTACTAAACTCATATCACCTGTCAGCACGTTGAGCATCTGGGGTAGCTCATCGATACTCCATTTTCTGAGAAAACGAGCAAATGGAAATACTCGTGGGTCATTCTTAAGTTTGAAAACTGGACCACTCATTTCGTTGCCAACATCTTTTTTAAGAGCCTCGAGCTTCGCCTCAGCATCCACAGACATGGTTCTGAATTTCCACATTTTGAATGACTTCCCGTACTTGCCAGCACGATCTTGGCGGAAAAATGCCGACGCGCCTGGGCTGGTTATACGGATACCGATGATCGCAAAAATCCAGACTGGAAATGTGAAGGTAATAAACAATGCTGCACCCACTCGATCCATCAACCCCTTGAGGAGCAGGGCCCACGAAAGCTCAGGTGTGGTGCGCAAGACAAGCATCGGCTTATTTCCAAGATTATCAAATGTCGGTCGTGATACTTGAGTTCGGATAAAGTCTGCGGATACCCATGCTTCAACACCCTGCTTCTCACAAAGCTCAACAGCTAACGAAATTTCGCGGAACACAGCATGCCGCGCAGCCACAATAACACGCTGGACAGATTCATCGTTCAGAATTTTTTCAAGCTCGTCTGGTTCACGCTCAGTGAGATCGAATTCCGCAACAACTTGCCAATAATCGGTCACCTCGGGGGGCATAAATTCTAAAAGCTCTATGATATCCTCTGGAGTCCCTGCAAGCACCACGCGCTCTTTGTTCCCCTCTT
>DPWT01000164.1:5782-7158 GCA_003527555.1 Verrucomicrobiales bacterium
ATCAGAAGCAGGCACTGGAACATTTGCCGCAGCGATGTCCCCACCGTTTTGCGCATCATATTCCGGTAAAACCCAAATATCTCAAGGATTAGCGGAGTGAAGGGCACCACGATAAATAGCAACCAAGAGATTTCGGATAATCCGATCTCACCGGCATCGCCCATCCCAAATAACGGCTTTAATATGGGCCGTAACTTATCGCCCACCCAGAATGCCACAAATACCAAAAAAGCGTCACACAACTGTAACGCCTGAATAGAAAACTGTTCTCTTTGTTTGGAACCGAACATTTTAAAACTATGAAGAGTCTGCTTCGACAGAAATTTATGTAACTGCTGTTATAGACGGATAGGCATCGCGTCTATTCTTTTTTCTTATCAATTACGAGAGGCGCTAGTTTGCGGATAAATTCCTCAAGCATCTTTTCAGATTGCTCTAGGGTGAATGCCGCCTCAGGCTTGATTAGACCTTGCTCTGCATAGACTTGAGTCACTGGCATGGAAAAAGTAGCATACGCCCATTGCTGGTCATATCCCTTAAACAACCTGTCCTTCATATCCTGAAGCGTTCTCCCGTAGTGGTCCTCGGTAATCACGCGATGGCCAAAAAATGTGTAATACTGCACTCTCCTTATCTTCAATGACTTACCATCCCTTGTGATTGTCTGGTCACAGACGATTTCTCGCATCGGCAAATCCCCGCCATCAGCAAGAGCATCTTTGATTATAATTTTACGCTGCTTGGTAAAGTTCCAACCCTGCGACTTCAAACAACGTTCAGGTCGGTGGATACTATTATTGATATCCTTGCCAGAGAATACAACTGATACCTCCACCGAAGGTCTCAGTCGGTTATTTAAGTCAAAATACTCCACTCTCTCGAACTCAGTATCCTTGGCCAAAATTTTCAATTCATCCCCAGTCACTTCTTTTTTCTTGCCATACATGGCATCAAAACGCTCCGGAAGATTACGCTGCAGCATTGAGAGCTTAATTTCCCCAGCCTTAGGCAGCAGCCATATAGATGAAAACCCCAAGACGAGAACTAGAGCGAGAATGTAGAGACGCGTAGTGACTCCAGTTTTGAAGTCTTGAGATTCTGGAGTCTTGGAGTCCTGAAGTTCGGAAGTAGGGGGGGGTGTAATCTCGGATGGCATGGGAAGGAGAAGTTTTGAAGTGCTCGTGTCGGGGGGGCGAAGTGCGGGATCAGGGTAATTTACGATTGATGATTGTTGAGTTGTAATTTTTGAAGTAAGAAATCGAGAGTTGTGGGATTGTTGAGTTGTTACGGATTGCGTTCATCGGCTGTTTTGACACTTGATACAAAGATTGCGATGAGTTCATCACACTCTTTGAGGATGTCTGTAACTTTGCCGG
>DPWT01000014.1 GCA_003527555.1 Verrucomicrobiales bacterium
CGGCGGTCTTGCCGGTGCCGGTTTGGGCCGAGGCAAGTATGTCACGGCGTTCAAGCACTGCGGGGATAGCCTGCGCTTGAATAGGGGAGGGCGTGGTGTATCCGTGCTCGCTGGTAGCTCGAAGTAGTTGCTCGGCAAGTCCGAGATCAGAAAAGTTTTTCATATTTGGGGGAGTTGCTATCGGAAATGTGATGCACGCGCACAATGGGTGTGATCGGTTAAAGAGCAACATTAATCGTTATTCACACCTCGCGAGAAGCCCGGCGATCGAATAGGCTCACATCGTTGAATTATTTGGCGGGTCGATCATAGGTTAAAAAGATGGTTTCCAATGCTCGCTTTTTTAAGGGTAGCTGCACAAGATCTGCATGGTGATTAGAGATATGAACGATAGCAATCCGCCCAAGAGGAACTGGGTGTCTTACTGGTGCTTGTTAATACTTCAGGGGCAGAACGCATTCAATGATAAGGCAGCACAATTTTTATTAGTTCCTATGGGTGTCTGGCTGTTCAAGGAACAGGTAGATATACCCATGATTGGTGCTATGAAATACATCGAGTATATTCTTGCTGCAGTCATTGTTCTTCCTTTTATCCTCTTCTCACCCATTGCAGGTTGGTTCTCTGATCGGTTTAGCAAAACTCACGTGGTGCGCGGCACTGCGGTATTACAGCTCATTGTTCTTCTCTGGATCGCGGTGGCGATTCATCATCAGCAAATCTGGATTGCAGTAGCGGGGTTTTTCATGCTGTCAGTGCAGTCAGTGATTTTAAGTCCAGGCAAACGTGGCTTAGTTAAGGAGTTGATAGGTCATGAGAAGCTTGGGTTTGCCAGTGGCATGCTCGAGATTACAGTGGTGATATCCATATGTGGTGGGCAGATTGTTACAGGTTTCTGGTACACAGCGAGGCTGGCAAGCGGCTTAGATGGTTGGGCATCTGCGATGTTGCCGCTACAAGTCATCACATTGGCATCGGTAGTTGCATTGGTGGTTTCGTTTATTATCCAAAAAGTTCCGAGCCAGGGGAGGCGCCCATTCAGGCCGTGCATCATCTTTGAGCATTTTAGTCAAATGGGAGAGCTGTGGAGCACGCGTGCGATCAAGTTTTCAGCCATAGGTGCGGCATTCTTCTGGGGTTATGCAGGCTATCTTAATCTTGCGGCAATAAATATTGCCAAACAGATTACCAAAGGAGGGGATGGTTTTGCCCAAGAGTCTGCCATGCTTATGCTTGCTGCATCTTTTGGTATTGTATTAGGTGGGGCTGTAGCATCGTTTATTTGCCGCAAGGGTATTGAGCTGGCCTTAGTTCCGGTCGGCGGCATAGTCATGGTCATAGGCACGTTGGCATTAGCCGCCACTCCAATAGAATCTTACTGGCTGAGAGTATGGTTTGTATTAGCAGGCTCGGGTGGCGCACTACTACTCATTCCACTCAACGCAAATGTACAGGATCTCTGCCCTCCTCAGAAACGTGGTAAGATTTTAGCAGGTTTAAATCTATTAGACTGCTTGGCCGGGTTGTTCGCCGTCGTCATTCAAGTTCTTTTAGTAGCGATGGGGGTATCTTTTAAGTGGCAATTCGTGGGTCTCGCTTTTGTTTGTTTTCTGGCTACGAACTATACAGCCAAAATCATGCCACAGCACTTCATACGTCTGTTGGTTTCTAGCCTGATAAGATTCTTTTATCGTATCAAGGTGTTACATGCCGATCGCGTGCCGAAATCAGGTGGGGTGCTTCTTGCACCAAACCATGTGAGTTACATTGATGCTTTCATTCTCTCTGCAGTCTGCCCACGCAAGATACGTTTTCTCATATTTGATGAATGCTTTAAAAACCCATGGATAGGGCCATTTGTAAGGCTATTTGATACAGTGCCCATATCTGAAAATCGATCAAGGGAGGCGCTGCGCGTCGCTACCGAGGCATTACAAGAAGGCTCCGTCGTATGTATCTTCCCCGAAGGCCAGCTATCACGCACTGGTGTAATAAATGAATTTAGAAGAGGATTTGAAATCATTGCCCGTATGGCTGACTGTCCAGTCATTCCCGTTGCTATGGATGGCTTATGGGGATCAATATTCACCTTTGAACGCAATCATTTTATTTACAAGTGGCCAATCCGCATTCCTTACGGGATCACCGTGGGTTTTGGTCAGCCCATACCTCCGAATATGTCCAATGCTGCTGATGTGAAGAGCGAAGTAACATCACTTTCTGCTGAGGCCTTTGCATTACGCAAGATCCTAGCTAGACCCTTAAAAATTCTGAATCGAAAAATCAATGTGCTTCATGGAAATGCCAAAGTTTACGCTGAGGCACATGCCAGTATCCGTAAGCTAACGATTACAGAGCAGACGCAAATTGTTGCTAATGCGATTCAAATTGGTGAAGTTAATGCTATTCAGCGAAATGATACTGTCATGATTGAGTGGGACGCCCTTCAGCACTGCCACAATGTCTTGGCAATAGCGTTCGTGCAGTATTTCAACCTAAAGGTCATTCTTGTAGATTCGGATGAGTCACCAAATGAAATTAAAAAGTTAGGTGTGAAATACAGTGTGGATCAGTATTTCTCAGGGGAGAATCTTGTAACAAGCTGGCGCTCAGGCCATTTACATGGTGGTTGTTATGATTTCTCGGGGAATCCTATGACCAATGAATGTGTTTACGCATGTTTAGTAATTTCTGAGCGCATCATATCTATGTCGATGCCGCACCCGGCTGCTCGCACGGCCACTAACCAACATCAGGATGGATACCTCATGGGCGCGTGGGGGAGATTGCTGCCGGGTTATCGAGTAGAATGTGAGTCAGGCAAACTCAGGCTCTGTGGAGTCTCCATAGGTGAGGGATTCATTGAGCCTAATGGCAAGGCACTTAATGCCGATGCTTTCATCATCTCTTCATCCACTCCTGATGATCCAGCTATATCGCTCAGCAAACCCGCACCCATCGCTGATTAATTATTCAAACATTGAGTGCGATCTGACCGATTTGGCTAGGACGCGGCATAGCTAATTATAATTTTGGTGTAGCTTCAACGCTCGGGAAGCTGTGTATTTATTGTATAATATTTCTTAAGCTTTGACGTGACAACAGCGGCCTTGCACTCACATAATGTCGATATGCCAATTGAAATTGAATATTGTGAACAGTGAAACTATCTTCCAGAGGCCGACCGTGTGTCGGCTGAAATCAAGTCAGCTACTGGCGAGGATGTCATATTAGTTGGCGGCAGTGGTGGTATCTTTGAAATCCGTCAGAATGGTAATGTTATTTGGAAAAAAGAACGTAGTGGATCATTCCCTGCTGATGGTGAGGCGGCAGCTTTGATTTCTAATACTTAACAACATTTAAGATGCGACTCATCCGGCACGGTGACATAGGGAGCGAGCGCCCCGGGGTGATTCTCGCCGATGGCAAGTTGATAGATGTATCCGCAGAGTTCCCCTCATTTGATGAGGTTTTTTTCGCCAACGGCGGCATAGATTTGTTACGTTCTTGGATCGTGGCTGGCTGTCATAACAGCACTGTAATTGACGATGGCGCGCGTCTCGCTGCTCCCATTGATCGGCCATCGAAAATTATATGTGTTGGCAAGAACTATGCCGATCACGCTAAAGAATTTGGAGGTGGCGTGCCTGATGAACCAGTTCTTTTCATGAAAGCTAGCTCAGCTTATTGTGGGCCAAATGATGATGTGATTCTTCCTCTAGGTTGTGATAAACTTGATTACGAAGTAGAGCTGGCTGTAGTCATCGGGAAAGCCTGTCGTCGTGTTGCTGAAAATGAAGCCATAAGCCATATTGCGGGATATACAATCATCTGCGATTACAGTGAACGCGCATGGCAAAATGAGCACAGCGGGCAATGGGTGAAAGGCAAAAGCTCTGATACCTTTGCCCCTCTTGGCCCTTGCATGGTCACTACTGACGAGCTGACAGACACAGGAGATTTGAGCCTTTGGTCCAAGGTTAATGGTGAGTCGCGACAGAATGGTCGGAGCAGCGATATGATTTTCTCTGTTCCCTTTCTTGTAAGTTACATTTCACGTTTTATGACGCTGCTCCCCGGGGACGTGATTGCCACCGGTACGCCAGGTGGGGTCGGGATGGGCTATAATCCTCCGCAATATCTTTCTGCCGGTGATCAGGTTGAGCAGGGGATCGAAGGCATTGGTAGCATGTGCCAATGCGTAAGCATGGATGACTAAACTTGATTGCAGGCAACCTTGGTATAACGCCTTGGCCTTATGGCACAGGGACGCGGGCAAGGATACGGTCTATAATTGTGTCGGTGCTTACATCCTCTGCCTCCGCTTCGTAACTTGGTAGAATACGGTGTCGCAATACATCATGTGCCATGTTCTTGACATCCTGCGGAGTGACAAAGGCACGACCAGCGATGAATGCGGAAGCACGAGCTGCGAGTGCCAAATTGATAGTTGCTCGTGGTGATGCACCTGCGCGAATTAAGTTGTTCAAATTAGTGTCAACTTTAGCAGGGAAACGCGTAGTGTGAACCAACTCTACGATGTATTTTCTCACAGCTGGATCAATATAGATGTGATTAACTAAATCTGAACTCTCAGAAACTTTTTGATCATCTACAACAGGGCTGGTCTGATAGGCTGGTTGAGAAGTGGCCATACGATCTAGAATAACGAGCTCCTCGTCTCGACTGGGGTAGCCCACGGTGACTTTCAGCAGGAAACGATCCAACTGTGCTTCGGGCAGCTGATAGGTGCCTTCCTGATCAATCGGGTTTTGCGTGGCAAGCACAAGAAACGGATCAGGTAACTGGTAGGATGTATCACCAATTGTGACCTGTCTTTCCTGCATTGATTCCAATAAGGCGGACTGAACTTTAGCAGGAGCACGATTTATTTCATCGGCGAGGATGATGTTGCTGAATATTGGTCCAAGCTTCGCCGAGAACGCCGCCTCTTGAGGGTTATAGATCATCGTGCCAATCAAATCTGATGGTAGTAGATCAGGTGTGAATTGAATACGGGAAAAGTTGGTGTGCAGGCAACCCGACAGAGCCTTGACTGCGAGCGTTTTAGCAAGACCAGGAACACCCTCGAGTAGTATGTGCCCCTTGCATAGAAGCCCGATGATTAAGCGGTCAACAAGGTCTGCCTGGCCCACGAGAACCTTCCCCATTTCTTCTTTTAGGACGGGAACCCAATCGCATGTTTGGGATATTTTCTCTGATAACTCTTCGTTGTTCATGATGTTTTCACTGCTATTCTCCAGAGATTAACAATATGTGCAACGGTGAATCTCGAAGAAACTTGGCAATTTATAAAACGCCCCCTATGCTAGATGTATTATGAAACGGTTTTTTA
>DPWT01000206.1 GCA_003527555.1 Verrucomicrobiales bacterium
CCGCCATTTTCCACGCAGGTTTCGAGTGATGAGAGCATCCTGGGGTGGTTGGTTCCCGGGTTTTGACCGATGCAAATCACGGTGTCTGCTTCGTGAATATCATCAAGAGTGACCGTACCTTTGCCGATGCCAACGGCTTGTTTCATCGCGGTGCCACTTGATTCATGGCACATGTTTGAGCAATCGGGTAGATTGTTTGTGCCATAGTGGCGGATAAAAAGTTGGTAAAGAAATGCGGCTTCATTGCTGGCGCGTCCTGAAGTATAGAAAATGGCTTCGTCTGGGTTGTCGAGTGATTTGAGTTGGCTGCCAACAAGTTCAAAAGCAGCGTTCCAATCGATGGGTTCGTAATGAGTCGCTCCTTCACGCAGCACCATCGGCTCGACCAAGCGTCCCTGCTGGTCGTGCCAGTAATCGCTTTTTTCCAGAAGATCCGCTACGCTGTGCTTTCGGAAAAATGATCGGTCGATCTGTTTAGTTGTTGCCTCTGAGGCAATCGCTTTGGCTCCATTTTCGCAGAATTCGGTAACTGCGCGGTGATCGTCAGGGTCAGGCCAGGCACAGCTTGGGCAATCAAAGCCGTCTTTTTGGTTGAGTTCTAACAGAGCTTTGGTGCCGCGCACGGGGCCTGCGGTGCGCATTACATGGTTCATTGAGGAAGCGACTGCTGCGGCTCCTGCGGCTGATTTTTTAGGTTTGCCTACCTTGGGTGGGGTGTTTTTTTCAAAAGGCATAGTCAGATATTAACGTTAATTAGTGGTGTGGAAAAGCTATGACAGAGATTATTTTTTTGGCTCCGAGCCATCCCACCATGCGTCGAGTTTTTTTGTCAGAGTGGTAACTTTGTCTGTATGTTTTGCCGCGAGGTTATTGAGCTCGTGGGGGTCGTCTATTAGGTTATAGAGTTCGGGTTTTCCTTCCGGGTTATTTTTTTTGCCGTTGCGTATTTTGCCGTATTTGGGCGGAGGGAAGTTTTTGTGGTTATGGATGATGAGTTTCCAGTCGCCGTGGATGATGTAGCGTGATTCGAGATTGGCGGCGCGTTTGTCCACGCCTACAATGTTGTGGGAGTGATCAGCGCCGAACACGGTGTTTCTTTTTTTCAGGGCTGCGGTGTCGCGCAGATCGATGCCGGTCATAGCTTTTGGCACGTCGGAGCCTGCGAGTTTCAGAATGGTGGGCGGGATGTCAATGGAGGAGACGGGGGTGGTTTTATCCATGAGTGGTGTGATCTGTCCCTTCCACTTGATCATGATGGGGGTGCGGACGCCGCCTTCGTGGACGTCTTGCTTGGACAATGGTGCGTAGCCACCGCCATTGGGGTTTTGGATCCAGCCGTTGTCGGTCACATAAATGACGATGGTGTTCTCGCTCAGACCACGTTTGTCTAGCTCACCGAGAAGCTCACCACAGGTTTGGTCAAACCAATCGACCATGGCGTAATAGCGCGCCACACTTGCGGAGTCGACCTTGGTTTTGTATTTCTCAAACAGTTCCTTGGGTGGGTTGTGTGGTGTGTGTGGGAGGAAGGGGGCGTGCCAGATGAAGAAGGGTTTTTTAGCGGCTTTGGCGTCATTAAGGAACGCGCGAACATCATCGATGCCTTTGCGTGAGACTTTGAGGCCAGCGTCACCGTGGCGACCGCCGCGTTTGGGGTCGGCGTGGGTCATGGCGTGGGTGAAGCCTGAGCTTTGAGGGGTGGACTCCCACCATTTTCCGGTTTGTAGCGAGAGGTAGCCTTTTTTTGTAAGCTCGGAGGCAAGTCCCTTACATTGCTTGAACTGATCGTAGAGCTGCTGATGAAGTTTAGCGCCTTCGGGATTTTTGCGTGATGCCTTTTTACCGTTGGGTCCATTGAGGTCGTTGCCTGTGATGCCGTGTTGGTGGGGGTAGAGACCTGTAAATAAACTAGCAAGGGAGGGTCGGCAGAGAGGAGCAGGAACGTAGCCGCGGGTGTAGGTCAGCGACTCGGCAGCAAGTTTATCAAGGTGTGGGGTTTTGATCTGATTGTGGCCCATGAAGCTGTAGTCGTTCCACGACTGGTCGTCGGAGAGAATGAGGAGAATATTTGGAGGTGCGGCGTGCAGGGTAGCAGTTGTGAGCGCGAGTAAAACGAGTTTGAGAGTGTTCATTGCTGGTGGAGGTTAGAATAGTGTTTGGGTGGGTGCAAGGTCTGACATTATGGTTCATCAAAAATTATGATAAGATAGGTCTTTTATGCCCAGGAAGTGGTGTCTAGTTTGTGCGCATGACGGACATTGAAATTGCCCAGAAAAATGAGATGGAGCGTATTGCTGAGCTTGCGAAGGAGAAATTAGGTATACCCGATGAGCACCTAGAGCCATACGGACACTATAAGGCGAAGGTTTCACTCGATTACCTCGAATCATTGAAAGACAGGCCAGACGGCAAACTCATCCTTGTTACAGCTATATCGCCAACGCCTGCTGGTGAGGGTAAAACCACGACGAGTGTCGGGCTTACCGATGGAATGAATCGCATTGGAAAGAAAGCTGTGGTTTGTCTGCGTGAGCCGTCGCTCGGACCATGTTTTGGTATGAAAGGTGGTGCAGCAGGTGGTGGTTACGCTCAAGTGGTTCCTATGGAGGATATCAACTTACACTTTACGGGTGATTTTCATGCGATTGGATTAGCGAACAACTTGCTCGCCGCGTTGGTGGATAACCACATTCATCACGGTAATGTATTGGAAATTGATGTTCGCCGTGTGGTGTGGCGTAGGGTGGTAGATATGAATGACCGCGCACTGCGTCAAATCACGGTGGCTCTTGGTGGGCTAGGTAACGGATATCCGCGCACCGATGGTTTTGACATCGTGGTGGCATCGGAGGTGATGGCTATTTTCTGTCTATCAACATCAATTCAAGAACTCAAAGATCGCTTGGGTAATATCATTGTAGGATACACCCGAACGAGAAAACCGATTCGTGCGCGTGACCTAAATGCTCATGGGTCGATGACGGTGCTTCTGAAAGATGCTTTTAAACCGAACCTAGTGCAAACGCTTGAGGGGAACATGGCATTCATTCACGGTGGTCCATTTGCGAACATCGCTCATGGGTGTAACTCTGTTATTGCTACTAAATCTGCGCTTAAATTGGCTGACTATGTGGTTACGGAGGCTGGATTTGGTGCTGATCTTGGTGCTGAAAAATTCATTGATATTAAGTGCCGAAAGTCGGGGCTTAAGCCGGACGCCTCTGTGGTGGTAGCGACGATTAAGGCATTGAAGTTTCATGGTGGAGCGGATGTCAAAAATCTTGCTGAAGAGAACCTCGATGCGCTGGGTAAAGGTATTAAAAATCTTGAGCGCCATGTGCGTAATGTGCGGGAGCACTGGGGGCTGCCATGTGTTGTTGCCATAAACCGATTCACTGCCGATACCGAGGCTGAAATTGAGCTGCTTCGCCAGCGACTTGGTCATTTACAGGTGGATGTTGTGTTAGCGGAGCATTGGGCAAAAGGTGGCGAAGGTGCAGAAGACCTTGCCCGTGCTGTGGTGGATGTCATTGATAAATGTCCCGCCAACTTTCAGCTTACTTATGAGGACGACCTGCCGCTGTGGAATAAGATGGAAGCGGTTGCCAAAAAAATCTACTCTGCAAGTGAAATTGTGGCTGACACCAAAGTGCGAGCACAGGTTAAGAGGCTACAAGAAGATGGCTTTGGAGAATATCCAATCTGTGTTGCTAAAACCCAGTATTCGTTTTCGACAGATCCCCAGATGTTGGGCGCGCCTGAAAATCACGTTGTCAAAGTCCGTGAGGTTCGTCTCGCAGCAGGTGCTGAGTTTGTCATCATGATCTGTGGCGACATTATGACGATGCCTGGATTACCAAAAATTCCATCTGCAGATCGGATTGATCTAGATGATGATGGTAAGGTGGTCGGTCTGTTCTAACGTTTGCAGCTAGGCTAAGATCTGTTTGACTACTTTAGTTGGCTCAACGCCGGTTGGGGTGTGGTTCAGGCCTTGGTGTTTGAAGGTGAAGCGTTTGTCGTTAATGCCGAGGCAATGGAGCGCGGTGGCTGTGAGGTCGCGGATGTGTACGGGATCTTTGGTGATGTTATAGCAGAAGTCATCTGTTTCACCGTGCATACGACCACTGGCAATACCTCCACCAGCCATCCACATACTAAAGCAGCGGCCGTGGTGGTCGCGGCCGGCGTTGATCTTACCCTGGCTATAAACGCTGCGACCAAACTCACCGCCCCAGATGACTAGGGTGTCGTCGAGCATGCCGCGTTGTTTGAGGTCGGTCACGAGTGCGGCGGATGCTTGGTCGGTATCTTTGCATTGGGCGGTTAGGTGGGGGACGAGTGAGTTGTGTTGGTCCCAGCCACGGTGGAAAAGCTGGATGAAGCGTACGTCACGTTCGGCCATGCGGCGTGCTAGTAGGCAGTTGTATGCGTAGGTGCCAGGGATACGTGCGTCTTCGCCGTAAAGTTTGAAAGTGCTTTCCGGTTCGTCTGAGAGGTCGGTAATTTCTGGTGCTGATGCCTGCATGCGGTATGCCATGTCGTATTGGAAATTACGGGTAGCGATTTCGGGGTCCCCGCTTTGATCGAGGCGCATGGCATTGAGTTTGGCGATATCGTCGAGCATCTTACGGCGGCTTTTACGGTCGATTCCTTTCGGGTCATCGAGGTAAAGGATTGGTGTGCCGCCACCACGGAGTTGAACGCCTTGGTGGCTGGACGGGATGAAACCACTGCCCCACAACCGAGAGAATATCGGTTGGCCAGGGTTTTTGCCTTTACCTTGGGATAGCATGACAATGTAGCCTGGCATGTCGCGGTTATTACTACCCAGTCCGTAGTTGCACCATGCGCCCAAGCTTGGGAGGCCTGGGATTTGTGAGCCTGTGTTGATGAAAGTGATGCCGGGGTCGTGGTTGATTGCCTCGGTGTGGACTGATTTTACGAGACAGATGTCATCGGCGATGCCAGCGGTGTAGGGTAACAGATCGGAAATGGTAACCCCGCTTTGTCCACGAGGTTTGATTGGAGAGACGGTTTTGTTGACTAGAAATTGTTTTTGTCCTGCGGTCATACCGGTGACTCTTTGGTTACCGCGCACGCTATCTGGTAAGTTAGTGCCGTGGAGTTTTTCGAGAGTCGGTTTGTAATCGAACAAGTCGATGTGTGAGGGTCCACCAGATTGGAACAGATAGATGACCCGTTTGGCGGTAGCTTTGTGATGGGGGAGGTTAGGGAGACCACCGGCTTGATTACCAGCGCTGATGATGCTTGGCGTGCCCATGTATGCGAGAGTGCCAGCGGTTCTTCCGAGGAATCCGCGACGTGAAAACTTTGATTGAGCCATGGTTACTGTTTGGTGATGGTTTCGTTGAGGTTGAGGATAGTGGATGAGATCATGGTTAGCGCGGCAAGATCTGCATCATTACCGGCATTTCCTGATTCTTGAATGAGTGCTTTGGTGGCTTTGGGGTCGCCAGAGAAGCGCGCTTTTTCTCTTGCGTAGGCGGCATTGAGTACGTCCAGTTCCGCGTTTTTCGGTAGACGTGAGGTAGCGAGGCGAAATGCGTAACGGATGCGATTAGTTGTGGTTTCTCCTCCTTCGTTGATCATACGCGTGGCAAGGGCTCCCGCTGCTTTCAAAAACTGTGGGTCGTTAAGGAGAACGAGTGCTTGCAGTGGTGTGTTGGTTTGCAGTCGGCGGACAGTGCAGGTCTCACGGGTGGGAGCATCGAAGATGGAAAGTGATGGTGGTGGAGAAGTTCGTTTCCAGAAGCTATACATACTGCGACGAGTGGTGTTGTCGCCCACATCAGGATAGTAGGCCTGCGCAGTGAATGCTCCGTAGCCGAAGTGGCTGACTTGTCGCCAGAGGCCGTCTGGTTGCTCAGGGTAGACGCTTGGGCCTCCAATATGTGGATTGAGTTTGCCGCTTATAGCGAGAGCATTATCGCGGACGAGTTCGGCGGGTAGTCGTGTACGTGGGGCACGGGCAAGCAGTCGGTTCTGTGGGTCATGTTCCAGCATGCGGCGAGATATGTTAGATTTTTGGCGGTAGGTGTTGGACATGACTATTTCCTTCAAGAGGGTTCGTAGAT
This sequence comes from Verrucomicrobiales bacterium, assembly GCA_003527555.1. Lineage (GTDB taxonomy): Bacteria > Verrucomicrobiota > Verrucomicrobiia > Verrucomicrobiales > Akkermansiaceae > Oceaniferula. Next base: position 6,099 of record DPWT01000206.1, read on the forward strand.
TCCAGCCGTTTTGCTGAAAGTGGACGGCTAAGGTGTCTATGAGGGCTTGGTGTGATGGCCATTCGCCTTGGGAGCCGAAGTCCCCGGCGGTGCGAACAAGTCCGGTGCCGAAAATCAGCTGCCAGTAGCGGTTCACGGCGACTCGGGCTGTGAGTGGATTATCCTTCGAGGTGAGCCAACGAGCGAGAGCAAGACGGTCGGCTTTCTGGTTCTTGGGAAGTTGACCAAAAATTTCTGGAATACCGGCGGTGACTACTTCACCGGGGTTGTTGTATTCTCCACGAATGAGTATGTGGGTTTTTCGTTTACCGGGTGAGTCCATTATCATCACGGATGTTTTACCAGCGTCTTTGATTTGTTTTTCGATTACTTTCAGTTCAATTCCGAGGGATTTGTGGAAGCGTTTTGATAAGTTTGAAGATGGTTTGATATCACTGCGTAGTTTTCGAATATGATTGGCGCGCTCGGTCAGGGCCTTGTGTGCATCAGAGATTTTGTGCAGTGGGGAAGTGACTTGGATGAAGGGAGCGGTGTTGCCGTTTTTGGCGCCCTTACCGTTCTCGGTGGCAGAGTCAAAGAAGGCGTAGAAGCGGTAGTAGTCTTTTTGACTGATTGGGTCGTATTTATGATTGTGGCATTGCGCGCACTTCATCGTTAACCCCATGAAGGCGGATGAGACGGTATCGATTTTGTCTGCGATGTAGGCAACGCGGTATTCTTCAGCAATGGTGCCGCCTTCGTGTGTGTTCATGCTGTTGCGCAGAAATCCGGTAGCCATGATTTGTTCCGGAGTGGCATTGGGGATGAGGTCGCCGGCGAGTTGTTCGGTGAGGAAAGTATCGTAGCGTTTGTTGTTCATAAACGCGTGGATGACCCAGTCGCGCCAGACCCACATGTCACGGTGGTCGTCGATCGAGTAGCCATTCGTGTCTGAGAAGCGGGCTACATCGAGCCAGTCGAGCGCCAGTCGCTCGGCGGTTTGTGGGGACGACAGTATGCGGTCGACGAGTTTCTCATATGCATCCGGTGAGTTGTCGGCGATGAAGGCATCGATTTCGGTGAGTTTCGGGGGGAGTCCGCGGAGATCTAGTGAGAGGCGGCGAATAATTGTCTCGCGGGTGGCGGCTGGTGAGGCTGTGAGTTTTTCCTTGCTTAGGTATTTTTGGATTTCGGTATCGATGATCTCTCTGAGTTTGCCGTCACCTGATGGCTTCGGCTTCTCGAAGGACCAGTGTTGTTGATACTCTGCGCCCTCTTTGATCCATTGTTCGAGGGTTGCGATGTCCTTTTTGCTCAATTCAAGATGATGCTCTGGTGGGGGCATGAGATCGTCTTCATCGTCGGTAGTGATACGGTATATCACCTCGCTGTCTTCTGGTTTTCCCGGTACGATGGCGTCTTTTTTTAAGGCCCCTTCACGGGTGTCGAGTCGAAGTTTTGCTTCGCGCGTTTCTTTATCTGGGCCGTGGCAATGGAAGCAATTTTCCGAGAGGATTGGTCGGATATCGCGGTTGAACTCGAGCTCGCCGGCTAGGATTGAGCTGCTGAGAGTGAGTAGGCATAGATTGTATAATCTTAGATAACTCTTGGTTTTCATATTGGTATTTTACGTTCAGATTTAGATAAATCTACTCGATTTAATGGTTTTTTACTTGTATAGAATCGGCATGAGCGATGTGAGTTTGTCTTTTCTTGAACAGGTTGATTTAAAGCGGTGTTTGTCGGAATTATTCGAGGACGCTCCTGATCTTTATTTTTTTGCGAAGGATTTAAACTATCAATTTACGATGTGTAATCGAGCCTTGATGAGACGCATAGGAGTTAAAGAGGAATCGAATATTATCGGCACGGATGATTTTCATCATTTTGATCCGTTAATGGCCAAGTATTACCGAGAGGAGGATCAGGAGATTTTTCGAGATAGGCAACCAATCACCAACCGTATTTGGGTGGTGCCTAACGTTAGCGGTGCTATGGATTGGTATTTATCAAGCAAGTTTCCTTTATTCGACAGATCAGGAGCTCTGGTAGGGCTTGCTGGTTTGATGCGTGACTGTAAGCCGTCTGGATCATTATATGGACCCTATCAGAACCTTGCTAAAGCGATTGATTTTATCCGAAAAAATTTCACTAAAACAATTAAAGTAACCGAGCTGGCTAAGATGAGTGACCTTTCGGTGAGCCAATTTGAGCGAAGCTTCAGTAAATATTTTAAGTTCACTCCGATGAAGTATATCAACAAGGTACGCGTAGATGCCGCGGCTAAGCTTTTGATTGAGGGCACAGAGCCAATTTCGCTTATTGCGTATGACACTGGATTTTATGATCACAGCCATTTTGCTAAGCAGTTTAAAATAGCCATGGGAATGAGCCCGAGTGCCTATCGTAAATGTGGTGGGAAGGTTATGAGAAATTGAGCCTTCACGAATGAATTGTTCTGCGGCATGCTATGTGTGTGCCATCAAGAGGTCGTCATCAAAGTTCATCCAAAGAATGCCTTAAGGCGATGCGTAAAATCGAATCGCTGGCTGGTGTGGTTGGAGTCATTATTGGTCGGTCCTATGGTGGCAAATCACTTGGTAAAAATGCTACTACGGGTTCAGTGCGTGTGCAGCGTGAGGTTGCTGGTGGGCTGAAGGCAGTGACACAAAGCTCGAAAGGTTTACAAGAGCTATTTATACGCACCGAGGAGGGGCAGGCTGGGTGTGTATGGCGAAAAATCGAAGAGCTCTGAGCCGGCGAGCTTTATTGCGATTTATGAACAGGCTATGCTGTGGGAGCAGTTCTAGTTGGCTATTGGTGAAGGTGCATCAATCCATTTGCCGTGTTCGTTGATAAGATCGATGAGGCGATCAACAGCTTCCACCTCTGGTATATTGAATTTCACGGCCTGTTTACCCACGTAGAGGTTGATTTTTCCCGGGGCGCCACCGACGTAACCGAAATCGGCATCGGCCATTTCGCCTGGGCCATTCACAATGCATCCCATAATGGCGATACGAACGCCTTTGAGATGGCCGGTTGCCTCACGAACCTTCTGGGTGGTTTCTTGGAGATTAAAAAGAGTGCGACCGCATGATGGACAGGCGACGTAGTCAGTTTTGAAAATTCGTGAGCCGGCAGCTTGCAGAACATTGTATGAGAGGCGCAGCGATTGCCCGGGAGCTTTTTCTCCCTGCACGATGATGGCGTCACCGATACCATCGCAAAGGAGTGACCCGATATTACGGGCAGCGGTGATCAGGTTATCAATGAAATCTGCGCCAGCATCGGCAGAGGGTGTTAAGGTGTCCTTGAGCAGGATTGGGTGGTGGGCTGAGAGCTTGGAGGCGAGGAGCCGAAATGCGTGAATGACGGCGGCTTTGTGTGAATCGTCAGCAACGGTGACGAGGCGAGGCTCTTGAATGGCATTAATTTCCATGACGGCAGCCGTGTTCCATGGGTCGACCTCAATGACCTCGGAGTCCTCGATCACAGCCTCGGGTGTGAAGTCACCTAACTTATCGATTTTGTGTGCCAGGGCGTCCCATTTTTTACGTGAGGTGAACACACGGATGGTGCTTTCAGCTCCGAGTTCGTGACCATTGATAGTCATTTTTTTACTATGGCGACGCTCGTAGGAAAAGGGATCGTAAGACAGTGTTCCGCGTTGGCTGCCCGTGGGGTCCGTGGGTAGATGGCTGTGCTCAATGTTGGCGACAATCGCCTTGGCAACAGGGATTTCATGCACGGCGTCCTCTGTGAGAGATACGCGGATGGTATCACCGATGCCATCTGCGAGCAGGGAGCCAATACCGATGGCGGATTTGATACGGCCATCCTCGCCATCTCCAGCCTCAGTGACACCGAGATGAATTGGGTAATTCCAGTCTTTGCCCTCCTGATCTAACCGAGCGACGAGAAGGCGGTAAGCCTCGATCATAACTTTTGGGTTTGAGGCCTTCATCGAGAAACAGAAATTGTGGTAATCGAGGTCACGGGCAATACGTGCGAACTCAAGTGCGCTTTCCACCATGCCCAAGGGGGTATCGCCGTAACGGTTCATGATACGGTCGGATAGTGATCCGTGGTTGGTGCCGATGCGCATGGCTCGGTCGAGTTTTTTACAGAGCTCGACGAGTGGAGCAAAATCTTCACGGATACGCTCTAATTCATCTGCATATTGGTCATCTGTGTATTCGCGGATGGCGAATTTTTTGGTATCTGCATAGTTGCCTGGGTTGACGCGGATTTTTTCCACCCATTTTGCGGCTTCGAATGCGGCGTCGGGTTTGAAATGAATATCGGCAACCAGTGGCACATTGCACCCAGCGGCACGCACGCCATCGCGGATATTTTCTAAATTTTCAGCATATTTTTTAGTCTGTGCTGTGATCCTTACAATTTCACATCCTGCTTTGGCGAGATCGAGGACCTGTTTCACGCAGGCTTCCGTATCACGGGTGTCCGAGGTGATCATTGACTGAACACGAATGGGATTATTCCCGCCGACTCCGACGTTACCTACGATGATCTCGCGCGTTTTACGGCGTGTGTAGGCAAAGTAGTCTGGGCAGTAGTGAAGATCAGTTGGCATGTGGGGTAAGAGGTAAGAGAGGGGGCGCAAGAGTCAAGGAACATCAGCTGTTCTCGTTTGGTGTTGAGCTATAACCATTTGGGTGGTTTTGATGCCATTTCCACGCGGTATTGATTGTTGATTCGATATTCATATGTTGTGGTTCCCATCCAAGGTGTTTTCGGGCTTTGGAGTTATCGGCGTAGAGCGAGGGCGGGTCACCGGCGCGGCGCGGTGCTTCCTCGGTTGGCACTGGTAGGCCAGTGACTTTTTCCACAGCATTGAGGATTTCACGCACGGATGTTGGTTTACCAGTGCCTAGATTATAGTGCACGTAGGTTTTTGGTGTGTCTATCTGATCAAATACTGCGATGTGTGCGCGAGAAATATCGTCTACATGAATGTAGTCGCGCAGGCAGGTGCCATCGGGTGTCGGGTAGTCGGTTCCGAAAATTTTTAATGGGCCTCGTTTTCCGGTTGCCGCATGGATTGCGAGAGGGATGAGGTGGGTCTCGGGGGTGTGATCCTCCCCGATGCTGCCGTCGTCGACGGCGCCTGATGCATTGAAATAGCGGAAAACGGCTGAGGATATGGTGCCGGAGCGGGCGAGGTCTTGGAGAATATGTTCGACGTGAAGTTTGGTAGCTCCGTAGGGGTTGATGGGTGATTGGGGGAGGTCCTCGACGAGCGGTAAAGTATCGGGTTCACCATAAGTGGCGCAGGTGGAGGAAAAGACGAATTTTCTGACGCCGGCATCAGACATTGCGAGGAGTAGCTGGATTGTATTGCCGACGTTGTTTTCGTAATACTTAAGTGGTGTATGAACTGATTCACCGACGTTGATGAAGGCAGCGAAGTGCATGACTAAATCAATTTTCTCCTCGCTCAGGATTTTGGCGACAGAGGATCGGTTTCCGAGATTTTCCTGATAAAGTTTGATGTCATGAGCTACTGCAGCTTGATGACCATAGACTAGATTATCCAGCACGATAGGTGTGTGGCCTGCTGCTTGGAGTTGTTTGACGCAATGACTACCAATGTAGCCTGCACCTCCGACGACGAGAACGTTCATGTGTTCAACAGTCAAGAATCTGGAGGCCAGAGTCAAGGGTTGTGTATTTATGTGGGGATGTTTATCATCAGATGTGAGTTTTGATATTACGTCATATTTGCAAAGCTTCCATAGGTCTGCCACGGATGCTGGATTTTTTTCTGAGTCGATGGCAGTAATTGGTGGCTACAGTTTGCCTGCTTACACGAGGATTTTGGATGGTGCGCCTAAGGTTTATTTGTCATCTGGAATGCATGGTGATGAGCCTGCTGGGGTTATCGCCATGCTTGAGTTACTTAGAAGTGGATTTTTTGGAGATGGAGTTGAATGGCGAATATGTCCCGTAATCAACCCTACTGGCATCGCAATGGGATTACGTGAAAACGCGCAAGGTGTGGATCTAAACCGCGATTATTTAAAAAAAATGACTGGGGAGGTAAGTGCGCATGTTGCTTGGCTGGAAAAGCAACCCGTGCCTGAGATGTTCATTTCATTGCATGAAGATTGGGAGAGCACTGGGTTTTACCTCTACGAAATCCAGAAAAAAGGATACCCGAGCGCGGCTAGGTCGATTCTGAATGCGGCGGCAAAGGAGATCCTGACAGAGCCATGCCGGTTCATTGATGATCATCAAGTTCGTGAGCCTGGTTGGATTTTTCATGAGCCACGTGCTGATTTTCCTGATCAGTGGCCTGAGGCAATCTATATGGCGGAACAAGGTACGCGTGTTTCCTACACATTAGAAACACCTAGTTCGCTCGCTCTAGAGAGGCGAGTGGCGTGCCACATGTTGGCGGTGCGAACCGCTGTTGAGGAATTCCTGTTGACTCGGGGGAAGGTCAATGGCTGTAATGGCACCGCATGATCGCGCGTATACGGGGAAAGGTGTTAGAGGCTCTGCCTGGCAGGCTTGTTATAGATGTTAATGGTCTGGGCTATTTGCTAACAGTCTCTCTGTCTACCTATGATGAAATCAATCCAGTGGAGGGTAAGGAGGTTGATCTTCACGCCCATTTGCATATCCGTGAAACAGCGCACACGCTTTACGGTTTTGCCTCGGTCTCGGAAAAAGATCTTTTTCTCCTGTTGATTGAGCGAGTGACAGGTATTGGTCCAGCTATCGGGATGGCTGTGCTTAGTGGGATGCCGGTAGATCATTTTAAATCATGCGTCGTTAATGGTGATGCTGCCGCACTTTCTCAGATCAAAGGTCTAGGTAAAAAAACGGCTGAGCGAATCATTCTCGAGCTTAAAGACAAGGTAGGTGTGGCCGAGGCATGGCAGGCAGCGGCAGGCGAGTCTGTGCCGAGTGCGGCGGTGGATGCTGAGTCAGCATTGATTGGGCTAGGGTACAAGCAAGTGGAGGCGCGTAAGGCGGTGGCTGCGATTGCTAAAATCAAGGTGGATGCTCCTACTGAAGATCTTTTGCGTGAAGCATTGCGTATGCTCAATTCCTAATTTGGGCATGGTCTTGTGGCATGCGTGCTCATTTTTCTGGTCAAGCCGTCTAGCAGTGCTAGTTTCCCGACGTGAAGAGGGACATCATGCCAATTGCTTTGTTAATTGCTCTACTACTGGTATTTAGAGTTGGTGGTGCATACACCAGCGAAAGCTTGCCGAATATTGTGCCGTTTGCGGCGTTGTTTTTTTGTGCGGCCGTGTTTGCTCGCGCTTGTCCTTTGCTATTACCAGCAGCTGCTTTTGCTTGGGTTTTAGGTGGGCCGGTGACGAGTTTGATTCAAGGGTATCAAGTTTTTGGGATGATTGAT
>DPWT01000267.1 GCA_003527555.1 Verrucomicrobiales bacterium
GTCAGAAAGACTGCTCGAGCTAATCATCTCCATCACGGCTTTTCGCGCAGAGCCTGCATCGTGTAGTTCCAGCGTTTTCTGAAGTTGCGATTCTCATTGGCAAGTTTGCCGGCAGCTAACTTTGCCTTGTCCTTCATACCTGTTAACCAGGCGAAACAAATTGCCTGCTCAGTACGACGCTGACCAACAGGAGTCGATAGCGTCTGACTAAATGCTCTCTGATGAATAGACAATACACTACTGGGCGAAATTCTCGCCCATGGGACAAAGGTTTCGCCTGCAGCACCCTGAAGTGTTAGCCCTCCAGACTTGGAATTGGCGATACGCTGGTATTTTTCCCCATCGTTACCCACCAAATCAATCTTCACACCTACATTAGGAATAACTTCCTCAAGAGTCTTCAAAAACGTGTCAGCTGAATCAGATAAATAAATCAAAGAATCACGTTCATCTTTGTCATGTTTTTTATTGATAACCATATCACGCAAAAGTTCAGACGCCTCCGTATACTTTGCCTGAGTAACCAGTGCCCTGAACTTCAGCTTGGCATCATCGTAATCAGGAGCCTTCCTCTCAACGATGCTCTCTTGGGACGCAATATGCTTTAAATGCTTAATATGACGGTGTAATCTAAGTTGCCATGTTCGCACGTGCGAGCGAGATCGACCGAGAGTTTGAATAGAATTCAATAAATTATTAAGTTCACTTATTCTAAGACGTGAGCTTTCAATATCCTCAGGCAACTGGATAGCTCTATGGGGTATGAGCCGCTCATAATCAACGAGGTAACGCCCGGCAATTTGGCGGTAAACAAGCAGTGGGCTCCCCCGTGGTAATCGGTATTTTTTTACCATCCGAAATACTGGAACGGCTTGATCCATAACGCCCATTTCCCAGTTTTTTAATGCCACTGCCATTAGGTAAACTACACCCATGCTACCCTTGGTTCCGCCCACCTCACTGATCACACCCTGAGACAACAACTTCCCACTAAGCTTAAAGACATCTTCACTAGCCGGGACACCCTTATTATTCATATGCTGAATTACCTCTTTTGTAATGTTCGTTGCGTCGGCGGGTTTACCCTCTAGCCACGCCGCAATCACCGCCTCGATTCCAGCCCATGAGGCATTAGGCTCACGAACTACAGGATCATTCATCATCTTCAAAAAAATCTTTCGCGCGTTATCATACTCATGGCGCCCGAGACAGTCATGCGATCTACTAATCATCATTGCTATCTTCTGTGCGTCCTCTGGATCATATGCCCCCACAGGATCTTTCTCATCTAATACAGCATCACTCACGTAACCAGTAGACATAGCACCATCGCCTATATTATTGATATAAATCACAATAGCAACAGCGGCAAAAAGAAGTCCAACAGCACCAAAAAAAACCAGCTTTAGCACACCGGATCTCTCTTTAACACGTCGCTGTGCACGATCACGACTGTGAATAGGCTCAGAAACACCCTGCCGCTGAGTTGCCTCCCGAGCCAACTGCAGTGCCTCATCCATTTTCTTGTATGTCTCAAATCGATCATTCGGTTCCAAGGCCATTGCCTTGTCGACTAAATAACAAGTCTCTGCTTTCAACCAAGGAGCAACCTCTGCAAGGGGAAGCACACTATCCTTGGCACTTCTAACAGCCTTGGTCGTTTTCACCTCACTGGAGATGGGTGGACGACCAGATAGTGTATGATACAAAGTAGCCCCAAGAGCATAAATATCACTTCGAAAATCTTCCTCGCGCCCGTCGAGAGCCTCTGGCGGAACGTAATAAGGCGTCGCCCAAATTTCATCAGCCTTGACCGTGCCGCCCTGGGTAACCAACGCGAGACCGAAGTCGACAATTTTAACATTACCAGAGACATCAAAAAGAATATTGCCGGGTTTGACATCCCGGTGAATCAACCCTGCAATTTTTGCCGCTCTCAGGCCATCGATAATCTCAGCTGCCATAGGTAAAACATCATTTTCGCTGAGCGCATCCTTACGTGCTATCTTTTGCTCCAAGCTCTCACCTGTAACCATTTCCATAGCAATGTAATAATGCCCCCATGCATTGCCCACGGTAAATACACGCACGATATGTGGATGACTAATTGCGGCAGTGATAAGCGCCTCTTGTTCAAACCGCTCCACCCTAACAGGGTCACCCGAGTAGTCTTCATTCAATAACTTAATCGCAACATCTCGTTTTAGCGTGACGTCGCGCGCGCTAAAAACTTTACTCATACCACCTACCGCGTGCCGGCCGGTCAACACATAATGACCTAGCTCGCACTTAACACGCGTATGTTCACCACAATCTGGACAGGCTACATTTGTATATGGACTAATCGGTGTGATGTCCATCTGGCAGCCACATGAGTTACAATGAGCCACGTGTAGATCAGATGCGCTGTTCATTATTGATGTGTATCTTAATTTTCTATAAAAAAATGGGAATCCTAAACAGTTAATGTCTTGATATAAATTATTTATAGCCCTTTTAGTGGTTATAGCTTGCTCATTAAATACGCCTCCGCTTTATTAAACTAATCAACTAATGCAAGATATAATTGACCAGTTAGCAGCCGAAGCATTTGCTAGTGGAGCCACAGACCTTTTCCTCTGTGAGGGTGAGATTCCACGTGTCCGCATCAATGGCGATATTCAAGCCCTAGGCAATCATACATTAGAAAGAGAATCGCTAGCAAATTTTTGGCAAACTTGTAACACAGATCCAATCAACGATCTGGAAAAAGATACCAGCTACGTTATCCCCGGAGGACACCGACTACGCGTAAACCTCTACAAATCGCTCGGTAACCTATGCTCCGTGCTTCGCCCAATCAATGACGAGGTTCCATGCATGAAATCACTTGGATTGCCCACCGATCTGATACAGAACTGGATGCGCCAAAACTCGGGTATCATCATTGTTTCCGGACCAACTGGATCTGGAAAATCTACTACAATTGCCTCAGCCCTACAGTGGGTGAATGAGTCACTAGCACGCCACATTGTAACGATTGAAGACCCCATCGAATATCTCTTTTCCAATCAGCTGAGCTACTTTTCCCAACGTGAGCTCAACTCTGATACCACATCATTTGCATCCGCACTTCGTGCCTCGCTAAGACAAAGCCCAGATATTATTTTGCTGGGTGAAATCCGAGACATAGATACAGCAAAAACTGCACTGCAAGCTGCAGAAACTGGACACCTTGTGGTAACTACCCTCCACAGTTCAGGCGTCACAGATACACTGGATCGAATCATTCATCTCTTCGGTGAAAATAGCCGCGCAGCCTTGTTAAAACTTCTCTCTCAGCATCTCGTAGGCATCATCAGCCAACAATTGGTGCCATGTAAACAAGGCGGACAAATGATCGCACTTGAACATCTGCAAAACGAAGCCGCCACCCGAACGTGGATTCGTGACAATGACCTGACCAAAATTTCTGATCATATCAACCGCGAGGATAACTCAGCCAACTGCTCATTTGTCCGTTATCTGGTCGCGGCCGTTGAGCAAGGATACCTTGATCAAGATATAGGGAGACAAACAGCACCGAATGCTCAGGATTTCGACCGGCTTTTACGAGGAATCAAATAAACAAAATTATGGATGAACTGAAAAGTGTCACTGAATACCTGCGTGCTACTGTGGAAATGGGAGGTTCCGACCTGCACCTCTCCAGCGGTGCTCCTCCGGCAGCGCGAATCGATGGCATTATTAAACCACTTGAAGACTTTTGTCTTAGCGATGAAGCCACCAAACAACTCATCCATGATACACTCACCGAATCCCAGCGTGCCGAACTAGAGGACGAATGGGAACTTGATTTTGCTATAGAAATCAATGACGTGGGAAGATTCAGGGGGAATGCCCACTTCATACACGGCCACATTGAGGCATCATTTCGCCACATCCCTTCGGATATACCAGATATCACATCTCTTGGGCACTACCCTGTGATTGAACAGATATGCCAGAAACGCCATGGACTTATTTTACTTACAGGGGTCACAGGCTCAGGCAAATCCACTACCCTTGCCTCTCTGGTCAAACGTATCTCAGAGACCCGATCAGGAGTCATCATCACTGTGGAAGATCCTATCGAGTTCGTCTATCCACATCTCTCATGCCTCGTTAAACAACGCGAAATCGGCACTGATACCAAATCATTTCCCCGTGCTCTTCGGCAAGCACTAAGACAAGACCCAGATGTCATCGTAGTGTCTGAACTACGTGACCTAGAAACGATCCGGATCGCTCTAACAGCGGCTGAGACAGGACACCTCGTGATCGCAACACTGCATACCGTTGACGCTCCTCAAAGTATTGATCGGCTCGTGGATGTATTCCCTCCTGATCAACAGCAACAGATTATCGCCCAGCTGGCCAATGTCTTGCAGTCCGTTGTATCCCAGCGGCTTCTGGCGCGCCCTGATGGACCGGGTCGTGTAATGGCTTCCGAGGTCATGCTTATGAACCACGGTATTCGTAATTGTATTCGCGAAAGAAAAATTGAACAGTTAGTCGGCCTGATGGAAATTGGACAAGGTGAGGGAATGCATACAATTGACGAATCACTTACCCATCTTTTACAAACGAAACAGATTACTCTGCAAGAGGTACTTCATAACTGCCGCGATAATAAACGATTTGAATCACCCACCTAGAATCCAAAACCATGGCCAATACTCAACTACCCATCAGTGAATACATTAAACAAGGTATTTTTATTCTAATCATTATTTCTGTTGCTCTGTTCGGTATCAAGGGCTGCCGCAAGTATCAAAAAAAACGTGCCGTCATTATTCAGCTGACCTCGCAAACAAGTGAATCATCATCTTACGAGCAGTTCTACACCACAGATGCACAGACTACTCTGCTGAAGACGATGTATCAGATGCATCTGGCCACCGAGCTCGGAATGACACCAGAGGAGACACTGAAAGAAGTCATGGAGGAATCCGAAGCTCTCCTAGCCACAGATAACGATAAAGAACTCCCTGTTCGCAAGGCAATCATCAGAGATACGCTTCTGAGTAACTTCGACAACTGCAAGAAGCTCGGGATATTTTCCGATCAAAGCAATCTATTCACACTGGAAAAAGGCGAAATACCCATGATCAAAATCGGCCCCTCTGCTAATGAAGATATCGTTATTTCGACAATCATTCCCGCGTCCGTGCTGGATGGAGTCGACAAGCTGATCCCAAATCTAGTTATCAGCCCACCAACAGAAAACGCCAACAAAGTAGCGAATATGATCCTCAACGAGTTTGAAATCGCTCGCGCAAAACAATTCGCCAAGGCACTCGAAGATGCAGACTTAATCGAACAAGAAGCCTACAAAAAAATCTTCGACTACTACGAAAGTAAAACCAAGACATCGATTGACCCGTAATATCTACAGCAAATAGCGTCGTTTACTTGGCCATAGACTTCAGCCAGGTCTTGAAGAATCGATCCTGCTCATCTTGCGGATTGACCTCTTGCCCGCCGAACATCCGGACATCCGCTGATGCTGGTCGCTTCATCAGAGTCACTTTGACGTCCATTTCCTTTACACCCCGCAATATATGCAGGGTAACCGTTTCATCGGGTTGCTTCGACCTAATGTAATTGCCAAAACGGGTGACGGCACCAAAATCTGTTTGTTGAAAACCAAACCGAGCATTTGCTGGTGGTATTTTTGTCTTACCGAACTCAAGCGTATCCACACCCAAAATCGTGTCGTTTATTTTCAGTCCCGCCTTTTCCCCAGGGGTGTCGACCAATACAAAGGTGATTTGAATCCCCGCCAACTTTTCTTTTTTCTCTTGGCCTTTGTCCGCCGGATCATCAACGGCGATCTCTTGCATCCGGATACCAATGAAGCCCTTACCCTTGCCGAACTTTCTCTGGATCGCCGTTTCCTTCATTAGCTCGTAACAGCGCGACCTCACCTCAGGCTGTCTGCTCGCATTCCATAGCTTGTGAAGCTCCTCGGGCGATGACTCGAGGTTTTTTTTCGCCCACACCTCTAGTTCTGCGTATGCCTTACTACGGACATCAAACTCATCCGAGTTCATCTTGTCCAGCAGTGCATCCAACGGCTCGGCAATAAGCGGAGAACATAGCGCCCCAACAAATACCAACAACGCCCAACGGCGGACATGCCAATTTCCAGTCATCATATGGTGCATATTACTCTTCTTTTCGGGTGATGCAATGCATCTTCATTGGAAAAGCGCATCCATTTCAGCTACTTGTCTACAAACTCAAGGGAAAGGTCGAGTGCCACCGCCGAGTGAGTCAACGCCCCCACGGAAATATAATCGACACCCGTTTTGGCAATATCTGCGATGGTATCCAGGTTCACACCACCACTCGCCTCCAGCGCAGGACCAGCCTCACCGCGCATCTTAACCGCATCGGACATCGTATCATTATCCATATTATCTAACAATATATAGTCTACGCCCTCCAAGGTGAGAAATTTCCCGAGCTGATCCAATGTCTCAGTTTCCAGTTCCACCTCCACGCCGTAGCGGTCATGCTTCAACTGATGAATCGCCAACTGAAGCTCATCCAATCCATCCTGTGCCGCGAGGTGGTTGTCTTTGACCATCGCGCGATCATACAGCCCCATACGATGGTTCGATCCACCACCTGCTAGCACGGCAGCCTTTTCCAGCGCTCTCCACCCCGGAGTCGTCTTACGGGTGTCCAGAACCTTGGCTTTGGTTCCTTCGACTAGTGCAACATATCGCGATGTGTTGGTTGCTATACCCGAGAGCCTTTGGAGAAAATTCAAAGCAGTTCGCTCGCCCGTCAGTATCGAGCGAGATGCGCCAACAATCTCCAGCACCTTGTCACCATAGCTTACTAGGTCACCGTCACATTTTAACACTTTAAGATCCATCTTGGCATCTACTCGGCGAAATACTTCCACCGCAACATCCATTCCTGCCAACACTCCATCTGCCTTAGCATGAATGTATGCAGATGACTGTTGACCCTTTGGCACAAAATAAAGCGAGGTTATATCGCCATCACCAATATCCTCTCGAAGCGCGAGATCGATCAACTCTGCGGTCATATCATCTTCCATAAGCTAATGATTTATCAGCAGGCTCGAATTGACAACACCCAAGCTCATTGAAATTTCCATTGTTAATCATCGAATTTCTGGCAGAACCCGTCCGCGAAATGCTTGCCATCCAAAACCTGCACATTGAATTTGGTGCGAGAGTCATCTTTAAGGACCTCTCGTTCACTGTGCATGCAAAGGAACGAATCGCATTCGCCGGGCACAACGGGGCTGGAAAATCCACCCTGATGAAGTGTATCGGTGGTATTCTTGAGCCAAACAGCGGCAAAATAGTCAAACCAAAACACTGCGATGTCGGGTATCTGCCACAGGAAGGAATCCATATCCAAGGGATCACACTCTGGGACGAGGTAGAATCAGCTTTCGCCGAAACACGCGATCTGCAAAGAGAAATCGATGCCCTCTCGGGAAAACTCCACAGCCTCGACCCACGCTCCGCCCCCTACTCAGATCTACTTCACGAAATCGGTGACCTCGAACTAAAACTCGACGCCGCTGATCCAGGAACCATCAAACCGAAAATGGAATCGGTGCTCATTGGGCTAGGATTCAAACGCACCGACTTCACACGCGACTGCGCTGAGTTTTCCGGCGGTTGGCAAATGCGCATTGCTCTGGCCAAGCTTCTGCTGATTCAGCCGCAGGTTCTTTTGTTGGATGAACCGACCAACCACCTCGACATCGATTCACAGAAGTGGATGGAAAGTTATTTGGTCAATTACCCTGGTGCTATCCTGATCATTTCCCACGATCTGGCACTGCTCGACATGCTGACTACTCGCACCATCGCGTTCCACCACGGTCGCGCCGAGGAATACGCCGGCAACTATTCATTTTACTCCAAGGAGTCGGTCCTCAGAAAAGAAATCCTCGTCAAACAATATAAAGCCCAGCAGCGAGAGATTAAGCAGATCCAAGACTTCATCGATCGGTTCCGCGCCAAAGCCACCAAGGCAAAACAAGTTCAAAGCCGCATCAAGCAGCTGGAAAAAATCGAAGTCATTCAGATCGAGCAGGACGACGCCGTGATGAGCTTCCGGTTCCCCGACCCCCCCGCCTCCGGACATAGCGTGGCAACACTGGAGAATGCCAGCAAAGCGTACGGCAATATCAATATTTTTAACGAATTCGACTTTGAAATCACCCGCGGCGAGCGCATGGCTATTGTGGGGCCTAACGGTGCGGGAAAATCAACTTTCTGCCGACTCATCACCGGCCAAGAAGAACCTGACAGCGGCACGCACAAATTTGGCCACAAAGCGGCGGCATCGTTTTTCTCCCAGAACCACGCCGATGAACTCGACCCAAACACCACGGTGCTCGAATGTGCCGAGGGTGCAGCATCACGCGAGAACGCACCGCTTGCAAGAAATCTGTTAGGATGTTTCCTCTTCCGAGGTGATGACGTGTTTAAAAAAGTCGGTGTGCTCTCCGGTGGTGAGCGATCACGCGTAGCCCTCGTTTGTATGCTTCTACGCCCCGCAAACTTCCTAATCCTCGACGAACCTACCAACCACCTAGACATACAGTCGCAGGAGGTTTTACAAAATGCACTGCGCGAATACCCAGGCAGCTACCTGATCGTTTCCCACAACCGCTCGTTCCTCGACCCAATCGTCGATAAAACCCTCGAATTTCGCCAAGGCCACCCACCACGGATGTTTGCTGGAAACATTTCCTACTACCTCGACAAAATTGAGGAGGAAAAAGGCAAAGACGCATCTACTAATCGTGTTCAAAAAACCACGACTTCATCGTCTTCTACGAACCGCAAGGAACAACGCAAGCGCGAAGCCGCTGAACGCAAAAAACGCAATGACATATTGAAGCCATTGCAAACTGAACTCGAGCAGTTGGAAAAAACCATCGCCGAATACGAAGCCGCCCAAGCAACGCTCACCGAACATATGTCAGCCCAAGATGTAGCATCAGATGGCGACAAGATGCTCCAAGCGACCAACGCATACCAAGCACTCACCGAGAAGCTCGAAAATGCGATTTCACGCTGGGGCGAAGTCAGTGATGCGCTCGAACAATTGGAAACTCCGTAAAGTAAACGCAATTTGCGTTGTAATAATCGCCGCCCATCTGCTGTATTGTAGCAAATCAGAACGTTTGTACGAATCATGTTCCGCACTTTACTCCTAACCTCATTCGTTTTTTCTAGCTACCTCCACAGCGCTGAGCACACCACTCGCGCCGATTGGATTAAACACAGAAACGAGCAAGCAAAACACACCAAGTGGTACCACAAAATGGATACTGGCCCCGTCTGGGCATACACGTTTGGCGACTACTACCAGGGGGAAAAACGCACCGGCGCCCTCAAGGGGCTGCGCCTGGAACTGTCGAAAAACGATGACATCTTCTCCCTATTCGATACCGAAACTCTACGCTTCAGCACCGTCTACCATGGTGGTCTGCACTGGGGCGCCACCCCATGGACTGGTGCGCATGGCAAGCTAATCTCCATGGCAAACGAAACAGGTAATATTTTCCAGAATGCCTCCAAAGCCGGTTGGGCCGATAAAAATGGCTCGTTTGCTGATGATCGCGAGTTTCCTGGTCACGGCAACCTCGCCGAAGATCACGCCAGATGGAACGGACACTACCGCCACGGCGAACAAATGATTCTCGACTACTCCGTCCTCGGCTCCCGCGTCCTCGAAATGCCCACCGCCAAAGTCGTCAACGGACACCCCGCCGCCTTCAGACAGTTCGACCTAGCACCCTGCGATCACGATAGAATCCTGCTCGTTGCCAGCCACGAAGGCTCGATTATCAAGATCGATAAAAAAGGTCTCAACGCGATGGTTTTGCCAACGACCGAGACGAACAGCAAAAAAAAGCCTAACAAGAAGGAAAAAAAATTGACCGTCATCATGGATCGCACCGATGAGGACTGGGACAAGCTCCGCATGGGCGCCCCTTCTTCAAAAGATCTGATTGACCGGAAATCAAACAAAAAAACATTTTTCCGCGTGATTCCAGAATTCACTCAAACACACGCAGCCGGTGGTGACGAGGAAGGCGTTGCTGTCCGCTTGAACGACGGTGCAGCTGCACGCGGAGGAAAAGACAGACAACGTAGTTTCCTATTCGCCAATAACAAAAAACCCGGGAGATTGGAGCTGAATCTCAGAACACAGAAATCCATCAATAGCATCCATCTGTATTCCGCGCACAGGGCAGCTCAGGTTCTACAAGATGTCGAGATTTACGGAACCACCAACGAACATGCTAACCCTACAATCCCCGCTGAAAAAATCACTCAAGGTGGATGGAAAAAAATAACCGCTTATAATACACGTCATCTCCAACCTGGCGGCAAACACGGCGTCGCCATTGTTACTAAAAATGACAAAGCCATCGGAGAATTCCACAAGCTTTTATTTATCTGCAAGCCCTGCCGACCCAAGGACGAACTTCACACCCTCTTTTCTGAGATCGACGTTTACGGCGATAAAGCACCCGCGATCAAACCCGTCCCACGTCAGGACACACAACTCGCTGTAGCGGTACGTGGCTCCGGCATCAGCCTCAAGGATGCAGGAAATGGCTCCCTTACACTACACATCCCTGCCAGTAAAAGGCTCACCCAGTTTTCAATTGGTTATATAACAACCAAGCCAGAACTGTTAGGCAAAGCGCGCCTATCACTACAGAAAACCACGCCCGCTCCACGCGAACTCGCCTCCCTAACCAAAGGCGGACCCACCGTTTACCCACAAACCGTCACCGTCAACTCCGAACTTGCCATCGGTGATGACACCTGGCTCGTCGACCAAATTGGCCTACCCGTCGAGAACCCATGGCACTCTAACATCCGCGCCGGCGGCTTCGATTTGTTCTCCGATGGTGACTCCGCAGCCATCAGCACATGGAACGGTGACGTCTGGATCGTTAGGGGACTGAAAGGCGACTGGAAACAAGTTCAATGGCGACGTTTTGCTACCGGGCTGTTCGAAACTCTGGGACTGAAAATCGTCGATGACGTCATCTACGTTCACGGCCGCGACCAGCTCACCCGTCTGCACGACCAGAATAACGACGGCGAGGCCGATTGGTATGAGTGCTTTAACAACGACGTCCTTATCACCAAGAACTTCCATGAGTTCGCCTTCTCCTTGCAAACCGATAAGGAAGGCAACTTTTATATCACTAAGGGTGCGCCGGTGCTAGGCGGCGGTCGTGGATTCGATAAAATCCTCCCCCACAACGGCACCGTCATGCGTATTTCCAAGGATGGTAAAAACCTCGAGGTCCTCGCCACCGGCATACGCGCACCGGGCGGGCTCGGCGTTGGGCCTAACGGAGAGATCACTACCGGTGAAAACGAAGGCACATGGCAGCCGTGCTGTAAGCTCAACTACTTCACCGGCAAGAATAAATTCCTGGGTGTAGAAGATGCCGCACACCACCTGAAGGGCCAAAAATTGCACGAACCGCTCTGCTATTTTCCCATGCGTATCGATAACTCAGGCGGCGGTCAGGTTTGGGCACCCAAGAACTCAAAATGGGGTCTCAAGTCCAATGAACTAGTTCACCTCTCCTACGGTAAAAGCTCGCTTTACCGAGTCCTCAAAGAGGAGGTCGGCGGCATGATGCAGGGCGGCGTCGTTCGTATCCCAGTGAAACTCAAGTCCTCCGCCATGCGCGCCCGCTTCCACCAAGACGGATCGATGTATGTGCTCGGATACCGCGGCTGGCAAACCAACGCCGCCACCCCTCAGGCATTCCACCGCATCCGCTACAACAACAAACCCGTCACCATCCCAGACCAACTGAAAGCCACCGACAAAGGCCTCTACATCCGCTTCGAAAAAGAACTCGATGCCTCGACCGTGGCAGACAAATATAACTTCAAGGTAGAGCGCTGGAAATACATGCGCACCAAACAATACGGCTCCGGCGAGTTCTCGATCGATAACCCGGATCTCAAAGCCGAAAAACTAGCTCATGAGCGTGAGTCAAAAAAACACCGCAAGCATGACCAAGTAGAAATCGCACGCAGCACCCTACTGCCCGATAAAAAAACTGTCTTTCTGCATATCCCAAGCATGAAGCCCGCCCAGCAAATGAGCATCGTCTATAAACTTAAGTTCGCTAATCAATCATCCGCCGAAGGCGAGATCGTCAACACCGTGCACAAAATGAACCCGCATCAGGATTCAAGCCTGTTGGGACAGACGCAGAATGAAACTGTCACAAACGATCAACTCCAGCCCGGCCTAGTTCAGAAAATCAGCGTAGATGGAAAATCCGACCACCGCGTGAACCGACTGCCCGCCCTGCAAGTGGATGTCAATGAAGCCGCCTCCGACATGCTCGAACCCGGCAAGTTCACTTCCGAGTGGTCCGGCGTTCTTAAGATCGAACAACGCATGTCACCCCAGTTCGCCTTGCACACACGCGGAGCCGCCACCCTCACCATCAACGGCAAAGAAATCCTCAAGGTCAGCGACGAGAAAGACGCCCACAGCAAGGCACTCTCTGACGCCGTCCAACTCGACCCCGGCAAGCATCCCTTTTCCCTCAAATACAACAGTAGCTCCGCAGCCGGACATGTCCGCGTGCTCTGGAAAACCGGGTCAGCCCCACTACACAACATCCCCGCTACTTACTTTGCACACAAACCTCACCACGAGCTCACACAAGCCCTAGCCCTAAGACAGGGACGCGACCTCCTGCTTGAGCAAAAATGCACCGCATGCCACAGCCAATCTAACAAAAAAAACCTCCCCGACATACTCGAGAAGGGCCCAGACATGAAAGGCATTGGCTCACGTGTCAGCTCCGACTGGATCGCACAGTGGCTAGCCAAACCACACACCCTGAACCCAGGCACCACCATGCCTGCTTTTGTTGATGCAAATACTGAAAAAGGCCGCCAGGACGCCGCCGACATGGCTGCCTACCTTGCAACAATCACTGAAGATACAGCTGCACAACCTGAGCCACAATCCGACACCCAAACAATCAAACTCGGCGGTGGAAAATTCCATATGCTAGGGTGCGTCGCATGCCACAACCTACCGGGAACCACGCTCAAGAAGGACAACAACCGCACACCCCTGCACAATATCAGTAGCAAGTTCACCGGTGATTCGCTCGTGAAATATCTCAGTAAACCGGACAAGCACTACAGCGCCAGCAAGATGCCCGATTTCCAGCTGAGCCAGCCCGAAGCAACCCAGCTCGCTGCATTCCTGATGAGCACTTCCAAGGGCAAAGGCACCCCTGCCACGAAATTGCCTCAAGGTAACGTCGCACGGGGCAAACAACTCGTCGTATCCCACAACTGCGCCGCCTGCCACAATGACCTCGAGCCCAATCCCAACAAACTCGCTGATTTCAACACCATCCTCAGCACCAACTGGCAGCAAAAAGGATGCGCCTCCGAAAAACCATCCGCCAAATCACCACGCTTCAATTTGACCACCCAGCAGCGCAAGCTACTCGAACAATTCCGCGCTGAGAAAGGTAAAAATGCACCGCAGGCACTGGCACACACGTCGAGTCACGATTACACCGACCGACAGTTCAAGTCCCTCAACTGCATCGCATGCCACAGCCGCGATGAGGAACCGTCACTGCTCGCAAGCATCCACGCGCAAAGCCAGCATCTTATGAAAGGTGTGCCAGTCGATGATCGCAATAAAGTCGACCAGTCACGCCCGCAGCTCACTTACATCGGTGAAATGCTGCACACCGACTACATCCAGCGCACACTCGATGGCAAAGTTAGTAAACGTGCCCGCCCATGGCTCTCCATGCGTATGCCCGCATTCCAGTCCCGTGCCAAACTCATGGCCACCGGACTCAGCAAACAACACGGCATGGCACCAAGCACACCGAAGGCTGGGGATATCGACCCCACCAAAACCAAGGTCGGCAAAAAACTCGTCGGCTCCAACGGTGGCTTCGCCTGCAACATCTGCCACGCCGATGGCGACACCAAGGCCACCGCCGCCTTCGAGGTGGAGGGTATCAATTTCGACCAAGTCGCACAACGCCTACGCCCAGGCTTCTACCACCGCTGGATGGAAAACCCACAAAGCATCAATCCGACCACCAAGATGCCACGCTACACCCAGGACAACAAATCCCCCCTACCCGACTACAACAACGACGCCCAAAAACAATTCGACGCCATCCTCGAATACTTCCGTAGTCTGGAAAAATAATAGTGCAGCCACAGGGAGCGACACTCTTGTCGCCCTGTGGCCCATGCACCCCAACAAGCTCCCAACCCCACTCCCCATCTCCCGGGGAACGGGTAGTGGGGGGGGTAAAGCAAAATTTCGTCCTCATCCTAGTATTGTTTGACGACTTGTTTGATCCAGCCACGAACGTGTTGGAGATAGCTTTCATCTCCGGTGGAGAGAAAAAAGGTGATCCTGCCATAGGATGGCCTCGCCCTTGGCTATAATTTTTGCTAGCTGGATACGGAGATCGATATTCTTGAGAAATTGGCCATTGATACTCTCGATCTTTTGGCCATTTAATTTTGCCAGTTGCCTCGGCGGTAGAGCCCAACTCAACCTTACTCAGAAGCATCTTGGTTAGTTTGATCTTCATGTTTCTGGTTTTTCTCATAAGAAGAAACTCACCATCTTCCTATTAGAGGCTGATCATTTTAATTAAGTCGTCGGATTACTTAGGGAGTTTTCCCTGTTTGGTTTATTCAAAGAAAATCATCGGGTTGGCTCCCTTAATTTATCTAAGACTGGCCGTGATCGTAACAACGATGGTTGTGTGAAACACCACCTAACCAAAGAGGGAACACACCGCTCTAAAAATGAGTGATTTAAATTGAAAACACCCTCCATCGGTGTTCAGACTGTGCAACAAAACAACTCAATCTATGATCCATTATTCAAAACTCCCCACCCTCCTTTTCGTTGGGGTAACTCTTGTCACCCAAACCCTCCAAGCTGCCGACAAGCGACCAAACATTCTCTTTATTTTCAGCGATGACCATGCACCTCATGCAATCGGGGCTTATGATGGATGGCTTAAATCAGTAAATCCAACTCCAGAAATCGATAAACTCGCAGC